>JBGAWL010000056.1:0-4303 GCA_044227625.1 Saccharimonadales bacterium (SeqCode)
TTTGTGCCGATGGTTTTGAGGATGATATCTGTTTCCGAGCAGTCTGGACAGCTGCCGGGGAGGGGCTGGGTACGGCCGCACACATGACAACGCATAAGATGTGTATCGCCATGGTAGGTCATAGCGAGGTCACAGTGTGGACACAGGGCTTGCCAACCGCACTGACTACAGAGTATGGCGCTTGCAGTGCCTCGGCGGTTGAGAAACAGTAAGCTTTGTTCGTGCTTACTCATGGCGAGCTGCACGGCCTCCACCAGCGGCGTTGTGAAGACACTACTCCGACTCAGCTGGCTTCTATCGCGCAGGTCGATGATGTGCAGGCTGGCCTCTGTATCGCTGGCTACCGCTCGAGATGAAAGTTTGATAATCGGCCGGTCTCGAGCCTCAAGCAGGTAATGTTCTTCAACACTTGGGGTGGCAGTGCCGCTGACAAGACGGGCTCCGTGCAACTGAGCGAGCTTGGCGGCAACCCGTTCACTGCGATAGCGAGGCGATGAATCGCTCTTGTATGCTTGGTCATGAGACTCGTCTATGACAATCAGCCCGAGCTGCTGCACGGGTGCGAACAGGGCAGAACGCGGCCCGATGACAACGAGCGGGTGTTCGCTCGAAATGATTTGGTACCATATGTCTCGCCGCGCTGCCGCAGTTAGCCGGGAATGCAGCACAAAAACCTGTTCTGGAAAAACACCAGTAAAACTATCTGTCAGTTGCGCGGTGAGGCCTATTTCTGGAGTGAGAATAATGGCCGATTTTCCGCCCTTCAGAGTTTGCCGCGTCAGCTCAATATATAGACGTGTCTTGCCGCTGCCGGTGATGCCGTGGAGGAGGTGATAGCCGGTTGGCTGTATAGAGTTGAGAGCGGCTGCCTGTTCGGGGGTGAGGGGTGGGAGTGATTTGAATTTTGAATTTTGAATTTTGAATTTTGTATCAGAATCCTCGGTTTTTAGTGCGGGGCTATCCTGGCTTTTCCGTGGAAAAGCAGTTGAGGGTGGCAAAAATTGTCGCACGACGCTGCCAAAAGGAGCCGGATAGTACTCGTAGAGCCAATCAATCAGACCCAGAAGGGCACTGGGTAGTGGCGGCACAGGAGCCGTGGCCGACACGCTTTTTGCTGAAAAACTAGGTTCTGCCACCTCGCGCAGTACAATACCGAGCACGCTTCGACTGCGCAGCGCAATTCTCACAACGGAGCCAGGCAGTAGTGAGGTCTCTGATGAATATGTCAGGGCACTTTTGCCATGATATTGCAGGTCGCCAACAAGCACCTCGTAGTAGTACATAATACCAATTATAGATGACCGTACGCCTATACACGAATGAACTCTCCTGAGCGTCCCTCAGGAAATGACTTGTTCGTCAACAAAAACTAAAAATTGATGTTGAAATGCAACTCAAACGTTGTTAGTATAGATGTACTACGTTGTCGTAACGACAATAAAAGGCTTATGTAAAGGTAAGGGTAACACAATATGCTAGACGTCTTCATCACCAGCCGAGTTCGCCGCAAGATTATTGTTATCTATGCCAAGTACCCAGACTTTAAAACGCACGTTCGCGGCCTTGCCAAGCTTATCAAGGAAGACGCTGGTAACATACAGCGCGAACTAAAGCGCCTCGAGAAAGCTGGCTTTCTTATATCTGAAAAGCAGGGCAACACGAAAATCTACCACACGAACAAGCAGTTCATCATCTTCAAAGAGCTCCAAAGTATTGTCCTCAAGAGTCAACGCACCCAACAAAAACGCCACGTCAGCTAAACCAAGGTGGGCCTCGCCCTTCCGTTTTAAATCCGAAGTAAAACCGGATTTTCATTCCTTCCCCTAAAGCTTGCTCGCCGCCTCGTTGTTTTCATGAAAGTTTCATTCATAACTGGTCTTGTCTGTTGTCTCTTGTGCCTATCCCTGTTATACTCCTACGGTTATGATAGAAGTGACACGAAAAGACGGGAAAGAGTCTGCCGAAAACCTAGTACGACGGTTTAATCGCCGTGTGCAGCAGTCTGGGCTGGTTATTGCCGTTAAATCAGGCCAATACTTCGAGAAGCCACTGAGCAAGCGCGATCGCCGTAAGAAGGCAATCATCCGCAATGAGCGGAAGGCTCTGAAGCTGAAGAAGATTAAACTAGGCCAAAAATAGAACCTCCAGGCAATGCACATTTTGGGCGCGTTGCTCCAGTACGCGCTCACCGTACCGTCAGTACGGTTCGCTTACGGGCTTCGCCTCGCATCCCAAACTGCGCTATTGCCTGAAGGTCCAATTCAAGGTAGGATTGAACCGTGATAAAGCAGAAATTACAAGATGATGTGAAGGCGGCAATGTTGGCTGGTGATTCGCTGCGCCTTGAAACCCTGCGGGGTCTCAAGAGCGTCATTTTGTATGCGGAAGTGGCAGCTGGCAAGCGTGAAGAAGGCCTGACTGATGATGAAATCCTTGCGCTTTTTTCCAAAGAAGCCAAAAAACGCCAGGAAAGCGCGGAGCTTTATATACAGGGTGGTGCTCAGGAAAAGGCCGACAAAGAGCTTGCCGAAAAGGCCATCATAGAAGCCTACCTTCCGGCGCAATTGAGTGAGGCGGAACTGGCGGCCATAATAGACGAAGTGCTAAATGAAGTGAAACCAGCAGGCTTGCAACAGATGGGGCAGGTCATAGGCCAAGTGAAATCAAAGGTTGGCAATACAGCCGACGGCAGTCTAATAGCGAAACTAGTTAAGGAGAAACTATCATGATACTACTGATGGGGCCAGCCGGTGCTGGAAAAAGCTTGCAAGGGCACAAACTAGCTGACGAACACGGCTATGCCTATATATCGACTGGTGAGATATTTCGACTGTTCCTGACTGGGCACCGCCGGGCGGCAATGCTAGAAGGCAAGCTTATGACCGATGATGAAACCATAGACATGATAGACAAGGTTTTTGACATCATCGACACAACGGGCGAGTTTATTCTCGATGGGTTTCCCCGCACCGCGACTCAGGTGGAGTGGCTTATGAAACAGGTCAAAAAAGGTCGGTTCGGGAAGCCAGTGGTAGTCCACATGGACGTGAGCGAAAAAGAGACACGCCGCCGCCTTGGTCTGCGCGGTCGCCCAGATGACACACCCGAGGCCATCACCGAACGCTACAAGTTGTACGCCAGCAAGACTCAGCCTATTTTGCAGCAGTTTCGTGAGGGTGGCGTGGTTGTACACGATGTCAATGCCGACGGCACACCTACGAAGGTATATAAAAACATTGTTGACGCGCTGGGCATACCTGAAAAATTCTAATAGTATTTCCAAGAAAGGCTAGAGACAGATGCAGCCAAAAACAGATGCCGAAATAAAGGCTATGCGTGAAAGCGGGCGTATTTTGGCGACTGTTCTTGAAAAAATCCGGCGCGAAGTTCGCGTCGGCATGACACCCAAGCAGGTTTCTGAGCTGGCAGCGAAGGAAACAGAACGGCTGGGCGGTGTGCCGGCTTTTAAGGGCTTTGAAGGCTACCCAGACATTATTTGCATATCTAACAACAATGAGGTGCAGCACAGCATACCGAACGAGGTGCCGTTTAAGAACGGTGATGTTGTGAATTTTGACTACGGCGTGATAGTAAAGGGCATGATAACCGACGCAGGTATTACGGTGTGCATAGGGGGCAAGCCAGACGCAGACGCGGCGCGACTCCTGAAGGGCACTGAAGAGGCGTTATATGCAGGGCTCGATGTCGTGCGAGACGGCGCACGTGTAGGGGATATATCTGCCACCATAGAGAAAGTCCTGCGTTCGTACAACCTTGGTATCGTGCGCGAGCTAGTTGGTCACGGTGTGGGGCATGAGCTTCATGAAGCACCCGAAATACCAAACTACGGCCACACTGGTACCGGCCCAATGCTTAAAGCTGGTATGACGATTGCGATTGAGCCAATTACCACACTCGGTGACCACAAAATCTTCGGTGCACACGACGGTTGGACGCTCCTAACGGTAGACGGCAGTCGCAGCGCCCAGTTTGAACACACTGTCCTTGTTACCCAAGACGGCTGCGAAATATTGACACAAGTGTAGTGGGTCGGCACCAGACACGGTCCGGAAGCCGGAAATTGCATGCAATTTCTTCGGCTTGTGTACCAATTATCCTGTCACCTGTCACGCATGAATTAACAATTACCATGTAACAATTGAGTTCCAATCGTTACAGGTTACATGGTCATCCAATGTGACACGTTACAGGTTACATGTGACACAACCCAAATTGTATACAATTTGCGGCTCCCGTAAGAACAAGATCATAACAATAGTTGCGCGTAAGCAAGCTCTAGCGG
>JBGAWL010000057.1:0-4245 GCA_044227625.1 Saccharimonadales bacterium (SeqCode)
ATCCTGCTGCCTACTCGTATGTTTGGAAGCTTAATGGGACAGCGGTTGGTGGTGGCGGACGAAACAATGGCTTCCAAGTAGAGTACATTGTCCCGTATGGCCGTAGCCACACGCTCACTGTAGAAGTCTACGACCGTACCGGGAAACAGCTTACCCGGCGCAGTATCAATATCCAAACAGAGGACGTTGATTTGGTTTTGTATGAAGTTAGTCCACTGTATGGTAAGAGTAATATCGCTATTGGCGGACAGCTCCAATTCTTGTCTAACACCCTACAGCTCCGAGCCGTGCCCTATAACCTCGACCTGAGGTCAACTCCACAAAATACCTTCTCGGAGTGGCGACTTGGTGGTCGCGCTGCAGCGAGTGACGCAGCCAGCCCATTTGATTTGACGCTCGAACGAACTGGTCAAGGTAAAATGCCGGTCAACTTCAAGCTCCGCAACCGTGAGGCCCTCCTCCAGGGTGGGGAAGTAAGTACCAGTCTCAATTTTTAGTTTATGAAACGTACCTATTTTTTCATTGCTGGGGGAGTCATCGTTTGTATACTTGTTGGTTTTTGGGTGTATAGCTTTTTATATGGATCACCAACTAATGATGGTTCTATTTTTACCAATCTTGGTATTTTTGGTCAAAACAACACCGAAGAAATCTACACCCCACCCGTAATTGACGAAGTACCGACAGTTGATGTAAATACCGAAAAACTTCGCCAACTAACCACGAAACCCGTGATTGGTGCCCGAATCATTGATAAGGCCTCTACCACCATCATGCGGTATGTTGAAGCTGGTACCGGACACGTTTTTGATATTGATTTGGTGTCAGGACAAGAGGTGCGCGTCTCACAAATCTCCGTACCTTCGGCCGAAAAAGCCGTCGTTAGTCCAAACGGGAGTTATGTGGCAATTCGCTCAGGATTAGGGAATGAGGGTCTCGTAACCTTGATAGATCTTTCTAATCTCGCCAATCCAACGAGCACAAAGCTCCCTAATCAAATGCGCACCTTTGCTTTTGGATATAACAACGAACTACTTTTTACCGAAACCTCACTCGGTCAAACTGAAGGGAAGGGCTACCTCCCCAGTACCGCCACCACAAGGCGTCTCTTCACTGCGCCTTTTGTCTCCCATGAGATGGCCTGGAGTGAAAGTAGTACCACCAACCACATTATCTACACGAAGCCCGCTGCGAGTATGATCGGCTATGCGTACGAGGTAGCTGCGAGTGGTCTCAAACGCTTTCCGTACAGTGGCTTTGGGATGACGATTACCCAGAGTGGAGGAACCCGTTTTGTTGGTCGAATGATGGACGGTGGTTATCGCGCCACAATAATTAATGCAACTGGACAAGGAAGTGAATCTCCCGCTGCCCTAATTCCTGAAAAATGTACTAGCAGTAAGGCTGATTTATACTGTGCCAGCCCCTTTGAACTCACTGAAGGTAATTTTCCTGACGCTTGGTACAAAGGTCAATTTGTCAGTAACGACAACCTCTGGAAAATTGATGGCGGAGGCGCCACAATAGTTGCTTTCCCAAGTCGCACGCTTGGTCGAAATCTTGATGTGGTTGATCTGAGACTGAGTCAAAATGGTCAAATGTTATACTTTGTAAATCGAATTGATAATACCCTCTGGCTTTATGAAATATAGTATTTTTGCAACCCTCTCGTTCCTTATTTTACCAGCTGTTGCAATGGCTGGAGGTAGTCAAGGTTTTGTACCTTTAGTTGGAATCCCGGGTCTTGACTCAGCTAACACCCCAACGTTTGACGATTACATCGATGCCCTTTACGCCCTTGCCATCAGTGTGGCCGCACTTATTGCGGTAATCCAGATTGTGATTGGTGGCGCTGAATACATGATGAGTGATCTTTTCACAAAAAAGGCTTCCGCCAAAGAGCGCATCAAAAACGCCTTGATTGGGCTCCTTATCATCATCGCGGCCGCTCTTATCCTCACCACTATTAATAGTGACCTTACCCGCCTTGATATCAACGCGCCAGCCATTGACGTCAACAACGGCAATGGTAGTACACCAGATCCAGTTGATGCATTTGCCGCTATGTGTGCAGAAGCAGTTGCTAATGGTGGTGCCTGCGCAATTGAGAGCTGTTCAAATATTTCCGCTTTTCAGGGTGTTATGGATATGACCGGGAATACATGCGCTCAGGTATGTAGTGCAATTCAAGGCCGTTTACGAACACCCCCATACAGAAATGCACAGCCTGTCTGTGATTATGACACCTCACGTCTAGCCACTCTACAAACTGAAGAACTCCAAGGCTACGCTGATGCTAATTGCCCAACTGGAGCAACCTCATGTCGTGCAGAATTGTGTCCCCAGTACTCCGAAAGAGTTCGTCCGACTATGGGAGTTATTGAATACGCTCTTACCTCATGCAGAAGCGCTTGTCTCGACTATGCCGGTGGGGTGGCCTACGATGATGAAAGCTGGGCTTGTGTATTTAGAAACGGACAAACAACAACCCCGGGTAATATCACTGTTAACCCAAACACAAATTACACACTTAGGCAAAATGCCGATGAAATTGCGGCGGGTGACCCAGTGCGTACTATTGAAATCGTTGGCACAAACTCAGTTAACGGTTTTGTGGAGGTGCGATTCACCGACACTGGGGAGGTGTCACAACTATCTTGTGCCTATATTCAGCCAAGTGTTTGTAATTAAAGTTCTGACCCTCTTTTGTTCAGAAACATCATTAAAACCACCTTCCTCGGGTGGTTTTAATGATCGTAATAGCAACTAGGCTATCGGTGTTTCCGAACCAGTAACTCTTGGATGATGGTGGCGAGGTTACTGACAACGAAGTAAAGCGCAATAGCGGCAGAAAAAGCGTAGGCTACAAATACCATAAAGATTGGCATCACATACTTCATCTGGAGCTGCATGTTGCGGGTGAAATCATCCTTCATACTTGGTGCAGCATTTGGATCCTTCGGTGCAAGCTTCGGGAGCGAGAGGGAAGTCGCAATAAACTGGGTAAAACCAGCGACCAAAGCAAGTGCGAGACTCGACGCAGCAATATCAAAGTGCCCGAGGAAAAGCATTGAGATGGTCTCTGGAGTCGGGATGAAGCTATAGAGAATATCTGGATTGATAGCCGGGAGCTTAAAGCCGCCACTGCCGCGTACCGCAATAATACCAAGCGCCAAAATGATAGGAAGCTGAATAAACAAAACCATGATGCTTGCAAAGGGACTAAGTCCCGCATCTTTGTAGACCGCCATCATGGCAGTGGCTTGGCCGGGCTTATCATCCTTGAAATCAATTTTGATCTGCTTGAGCTTTGGCTCAATCTCCCGCATGATTTTTTGGGTTTTGACCGCTTTAATGGAAAGCGGGAAGAGAATAACCTTAATCACAATCACCGTCGCAATGATGGCGAGTCCGAGGTCACCATGTGGAACTGAATCAAGGAAGAAAACGAGGAGGTTGTAAACCGGATCAAAGAAAAACGTGTGCCAGATGTAACTAAACATAGTGGCGCTATTCTACCGTGCTTTTTCTATCTGCGCGAGTAGCGTCGCTAATTGGCTCTGGAGTGCTACACGAGTCGCTTTGAGGGCACCTGGTTTGTAGAGAATGATATAGATACCACCGACAGTATGCTCTTTAGCAAAGCGCTCTACCACACCATAGGCCCGGCGGCGCAGGCGATTGCGGTCAACGGCACTTTTGGCCACTTTTTTTGAAACTACTACCGACACTCGAAAGTCTGCTGCTTTGGTATAGACGATGGTAAAATACTCACTATGAAAACGCTTACCTGAAGCAAAGTAGGCAGGGAACTGGGAGCGAGAAACGCGATTTTGGGTGGCTACCATAGATAGAGTAAGTATAGCAGGGGGAGAACATCAGTGTTTATGAGTGCTAGCAAAATACTCATAGACAAGACGTTCAAGCAAGTAAGCGTGAGGCGTATTAGATATATGGTGAACGTTTACTTGTGAAGCACAACGCCGTATATGGGGATTTTGGTAGTACGAAAGCAAAAAAGCTCTTAACGAGCTTTTTTGACGGTGAGCTTAGCGCGGCCTTTGCGGCGTCGAGCGCGGACTACTTTCTGACCTGAGGTAGTAGCTTGGCGCACGAGGAATCCGTGTTTGGTCGCGCGTTTGCGCTTACTTGGTTGGTACGTTCGTTTACTCATATGGAATTAATTACCGCCACACTATACCTGAATATCGAAAAATAGCAACCGGCCGGTCTTGGGGTACCTCG
>JBGAWL010000058.1:0-4179 GCA_044227625.1 Saccharimonadales bacterium (SeqCode)
AGGTCGGCTTTTTCTTCGTCGGCTCGTTGGTGCGAGGCACTCATAGCACGGAAACGCGAAGCATACTGAGCCAGCTTCGACTGTAGTATCAACTGCCCAAGCGCAATTTTCATCATAGAGCGCTCGAGGTGAGAGGCAACAGCAAAACTAGAGGGTTCAAAAATATAGTTTGCCTCGCTGATGACTTCATCCGGCTTGTCGCTAGCCATACCAGCAGTTTTGACCGCCATAGAAAGCGAGATTCGCTTCACTTCTTGGTTCATAAGGGATATGTATTGCTGGTAAAACACACTGCATTTTTTGTACTCTTGTACTTCCTTAATAATGGGCGCAACATTGATATTTTTGTCTTTACTGGGAAGTTTGTAATACTTCCGGAAGGAAACACCTCGCTGCGAAAGCTGCATCGCGCCGTGATGCCCAATGACAATGATGTCGTTCTTGTCTTTATCGTAACTATCGAGCATGGACTGCACGAGTTTTTGGTCAATGTCGCCGCTGAAACCACCTTCCGCCGTAATGATAATATAAAGCTCTTTATCGAGTATGTTATGGCTCTTACCTTCATCTCGCCCAAAGCTGAACAGACTGTCGACACGAAGCTGGGTATAGATTTTCCAAATTTCATCAAAGAATTTAGTGGATTCAAGCACCTGATTTTTCGTTTGCGCAATCCGCATACTGGCAATACCCTCAAACACACTGGTTAGCTCCACTAGTGTTGCCATGCTGGCTTCATCTTTGGCGATTTCATTTGGCCGCCTCATGTGTCGCCCCCTGTAACACGAATAAGGCGTAAGGCACGAGGCTTACCCGGCGTATCTACTGTGCCCTTTGCCCTTTGCCCTTTGCCCCGGCAATTCATGATTTTTTCTCCGGAATTACCGCATCCATGACGTGACCATTTGTTGCTGCCTTGCTTTTTTGCTTTTCAAGCTCAACAGACATCATTTCGTCAACTTTTTGCTCCTCTGTCTTTTCGGGACTTGCTGTCTCGGTCTGTTCGGCAGCCTTTGGTTCTTCTTTTTTATCGTCATGCTTTTTGCCGCCCAGCAGCTTCTTGAACAGCGGGTGCGATGGTTCTTCTGAGCGTGTCTGTTCTGGTTGTGCAACAGGCTCTGGCGGTGACGTATCGGCACTATCTGAATGTTCTTCTGGGGTTGGGGCGGGCGCTACCGGCTCCTCAGCAACTGGCTCCTCAGCAACTGGCTCTAGTTGTGGCGCACTATCTGTGGAGGCCTCGGAATCACTCTTTGCGGATTTTTCTTCGGGCGGGGCATTATGCTCTTCGGCAGGAGTGGCTGCTTCATCCGCAGCATCTGGTTTACTTTCTTCGGTTTTTTCGGACTTTTCAGCGTCTTTTGTAGCATCTGCTTTGGTGTCGGTGGTGTCTTTTGGTGCATCGGACTTGTCTGCCGTTGGCTCTTTTGTGTCAACTGGTTTTGGCGCGTTCTTCACGCATTCACCGGCAAGCATATCGTGAACCTTCTGGTAGTCTTCGTCTTTTTCAACCTTTTTAGCAAAGTCGTTGGCGTTTAGCTTGAGGGCATTTATATCTAGTACTGCGCCGTCTTCTAGGTTCAGTACTATATCGAGCATAAGCTGTTGCGCCATAAGCGAGAAGGTGTCTCCGGGTGCCTGCGTCAAGAGTTCAAACACACGCTTACCGGTGGCCAGTGCCTTTTTGGCTTCAGGGCCAAGCTCCGAACCGAAGTGCGAAAATTCCTCGGCTTGTCTGTAGCTGGCGAGCATTTTAAGTGTTTGCGCAGCAAGCTCTTTTTGGCGCTTGTTATGGCCAACACCACCGGCACGTGTCACGCTCAGACCAATATTGAGCGCTGGGCGAATACCATTGCGGAACGTATCCATATCAAGTATCCATTGACCGTCGGTAATAGACATAATATTTGTCGGCAAATAAGCGGTAATGTCACCATTGGCCGCATGAACGACCGGAATAGAGGTAAGACACCGCCCCGTGCTGTCAAGACGCCCAGCGCGCTCAAGCAAGCTAGAGTGGGCATAGAACATGTCGCCTGGGTAGCTATCTCGCCCCGGACTCACCCCAGAAAGCAGCGCAACCTCGCGGTAGGCATGAGCGTGGCTGGTTAGGTCGTCGTAGACAATAATGGTGTCTTGGTCGCACTTTTGCCACAAATATTCGGCCATAGCACATGCCACATACGGTGCAATGTAGCTCATAATGAGCGACTCAAACATGGTGCTCACAACAACAATAGCTTTTTCCATACCGCCGTTATCTTGCAGGCGCGTGAGGAGGGTATCAACATCGCTACGACGCTTCGCAATGAGGCAGTAAACCACAATCTGGTCAGTATTTTTTTGATTAATCGCCAGCTGCGTAACGACAGTACTTTTACCCGACTTACTGTCCCCCAGCAGAGCCATGCGCTGACCGCGCACCATCGGAAAGAGTGCGTCTATGGCCGTCACGCCGCTTTCAAGCTGGTCTTCTACGAGCTTACGGGTGTATAGCGGCGGAGCGGTATTGAACACCGGCCAGACAGCATCTGCTGGTACTGGCCCCTTACCGTCCAAAGGGTCGCCAGTTACCGAGACAACCCGACCCACAAAGTCCTTGCCAACCTTACATACAAGCTCTTGGTGCTGCAAAACCGCTACCATGCCGACGCGCAACGGCTCCGAACCAAGATGCAGCACTAGCACATGGTCCTCCAGAATTTGGTTTATGAAGCCCTTGCTGCCATCTTCGAACATAACGAGAGCATGAAGGGCAGAGGGCTGTAGGCCGCTGACTTGCACGAGGAATTTATCAACACCAATCACTTCACCAACCGGCTTGCCAGATTCGACCAATTTTTCAAAGTGTTGGTTACTAAAACTCATGATACTCCCTCTGCCACCAGTGGTTCGGACACCGTAGCACTGACGGGCTGGGCGTTTGACTCCCGTAGCCGCTTCATTAGCAGCTCTCGTTTGTCGGCAAATGATTTCCCGAGTGACATATCGAAATACCGGTTTGTGGTACGAAGCACACAACCCGCTCCAATGCCCGGCTGCAAACCAACCGCTACTAACACATGCGGGTGTACATGTGCCCGCAACCACGTAAGTAGTTTGGCAAGAAACTCAGGAGTAGGGTCGGCACTAAAGCTCATATGTATTTTCGGTGCTTCTTTACGGAGTAGTTTCAAAAACTCGAGCAGGCTTTTTCGAGCATGCGGGTCACGCAAATCGAGTTTATTCGCTTCGGCCAGCTGGTCCATGAGGGCGCTCAGCTTGGGAAGCTGCACGTCAGCACCGGTCCGAATCTTGTCACTGGTCATAGCTGCCTCAAGCCGTTCGAGTTCACGTATAAGGCGGCCAAGGTCAATCATACCGACGACCCCTACCGGCAAAACTGGTGCCGCCTGAGTTTCAGGCACCATGATTTATATCCTGTATGATAGCTTCACGGTTTGCCTCAAGATCAGCCAAGATGTATTCGAGTTGGTCGTTCAAATCAATTTGGTCGCCGATAGCGGCAAGCACATAGTGGTTGATGATATCGGTCATATTTTGCTCGAAACGCTCAACCATTTGCTGCTTCTCGGCAACAATCTGCGCCTGCACCTGCTGGCCTAGCTGGGCGCGCTGTTCCTCTATGGCAGAGTTCGTCTTCTGAATAGAGTCTATGGCAAGCTGTTTAGCGTCGTTAATGGACTGTTCGTATTTTGCGAATTCATCCTTGAGATTTTTGGTAATCTCTTCCTTCATGTATTCGTTTAGCTGGCTGGTGGTGAGCCGAAGATCTTGCTGCAAAAACATAGCATTTTCGGAAATAATCTTCTCGAAGTGAAGTCGACCCCTGTTGCGAAGCTCTTCCCGGAAGGTGTCGTTGAATATGTGTTCCACATCTTCTTCGGCAGCTTTTTCTATATCGGCATTATCATTTCCTTTTTTCTTGCCGCCGGCTGTACCCATGCGCACCGCGAGCCATATGAAAGCCAGAGTCGCTGCCAGTAAGCTCCCGAGTATCAGTGCTAGCTGCCAAATTGTCATATATGCGTCCCCACCCCTATATGCTTGTGTTTACAATTTCAATAGTAAGTATATCGCGATTAGGCCAATAACAAAAACGATTAACCCCAGTACCACAACCTGAATAAGCCCCCGAAGAATAGACTTCTTTGCGAGTGGATTGCGACCGATAGAAAC
>JBGAWL010000059.1:0-4147 GCA_044227625.1 Saccharimonadales bacterium (SeqCode)
TATCACTGATAGAAAATGTTGGTAAAAATACACTCCTCACATCACAGGTACCCGATGTATACATGCCAACTATGCCAGAAAAGAATATTTATCAAATCTTATCATCAAATGGAGATATTAGATTAGCTAGCGCAAAGGATTGTATTGGTCTTATGCCTGCAATAGTCTTTGATGCAGTAGAGCAGCTTGATGATTTTTTGCTTGATCCTTTAAAAGATATGGAAAAGCATATCAGCAAAGATTTCTTAGAAATGGCCGACCAAGAAAAACAACGTAAAGCACTTAGCAAATATCTGAAAAAACGAATGCCCGTCTAGTCTGACTCCCTAGACTTCATTACAGATGTCAGTCGTAATGTCACCGAGAAGTACCTCACCCTCCCAGGTGATGTGCTTGTTACCATCCGACCATCTCGCCAAAGTGCTGGAGCAGTTACCTACAGCCTACCCAACATCCACGGAGATATCTTTGCCACAGTAGATGCAGACAACAAAATACTCGGTACCTACCAAACTGGACCATTTGGAGAGAAACTCCCCATAGCACAAACAGGCCAGGTAGCAGGCCAGACAACTACTCAGTGGAACACCCTGAACGGTGCCAGCTTAGCGTATGTGGAGGCAACATAAGAAATAGCATGAAGTAGCATGCGCTAGGGTGACTGTTTGCATTGTTTTTTCTATATTTCAGTAGTACTGTGTGTAATATGAAACGCTTACATTTTCGCAAAAAAATTGTCTTGTCTGTTATTATTTCTGTAACTTGTATCGGAGTAGCAGCTGCGCTCTATTTTCCTCGCACCCATGAGCTGCGTTCTCAGAACGCTGGGAGTACTACCCAAGTTGTCAAAACAATCCCTGCCGACCAGAAGGCGCTACAAACACAAAACCAAGTGTCGCCAGATGACAAACGTGGACAGCCCTACACCGGCCCAATGAAAAGCGCTGTCATCAAAACAAATACTGGTGAACAACAGATATGGGGAGACCCAAAAACGGTTGACTGTACTGTTCAACAAAATGCTGCCTACAGCGCCTACTACAACGCTTTAGCCGCCGAAAATGTGCGACACACTCAAACGCTTGCCTCACTCGGCGACCCCAACTCTCAAATGCTTACCGAAGAAGAGCGCCAAAACCTATTCGCACAAATTGCTGCTGAGAATACACGGTTTGACCAAGCAACCATCGCACTTGCCAATCAATCCGATGCCGCGATGCATGCCAACGGCTGTTTGGGTCCTAGCTAGGAAGTTTGGGCAGGCTTGGCTCTACGCGCATAACGGGTATGCAGACGTTTCGGCCTTTCCAGTTTACGGTGCCGAACTCGTAGCGTAGCATCGAAATATGCAGCATGACGATATCGGCAGCGAAGCCAAGTGGGGCTGTCAGGAACGCGACAACTGGGCTATTCAACTTGGTTTGTACCGATATTAGGTAGTACATAACCTCTACCGCAAGCACGCTCCCAAACCACAGTGCAAAATAAGCTCCAGTGTGGGGGAGCAAAAAACTAAGCGGAAGGCCGAGGAACGGCCCCAAGAAGAATGTAAGCTCAAACAATGTTGTTGCCGCCACAAGCTCAAGCCTACGGTGTAATTGTGGGTAACGCACACGCACCGTAGTATCAAACTGTTCCTGGAACGACTTGGTGCTATGAACTTGTAGCGAGCCGTTGGTTCGCACAAAGGTATAGATATCCCTTGTCACAGCTTGTTTCGCAAAATGTGCTTCCGGTGAAACACTTTGTGTCACCGCAGCAAACCCTCCAAGTTCAGCGAGCAAATCTGCCTGTACTACCCAACAGGTACTAAGTACCGGGGGCCTTTTAAAGAGTCGCCTCGGCAAACAAAGCTCCCAGTAGTAGCGCATGGTCTGCAGAAAAGACACTATTTTGTCGCCACTATGCGAGCGGGTCGGTAGTACACTCAACATCTCTTTTTTGCGTGAGAGCATAGTTTCAATGATTGCCCGCACAGCGTGTGGCTCAAAAAGCGTATCAACCCCGCAGAACACGAACATACTACCCGACGCTTCAGAACGAAGCTGTTCGTAGGCATAGTTTTTTGCCACCCAATCGTCTGGCGGCACCTGGCCTTTTATGAACCGAACGCCATTTTGGGCGTACTCACGAATAATCTCTGGTGTTTTTCTACCTATGGAACAATCGTCGAGCACAAGAATTTCAAGTTTTGGATAATCGTTGGCTATGAGGCTCTCTAGACACTGCCGCAGGGCATCGGTTTCATCTCGTGCAGGTACTAACACACTGACGCTGGGCAGCTCTGCATCAGTATAGTGTTCGTTTATCTCTGCAGGCTTTGCGTATTCCCATGTTCGCAGGCTCGCCCGCAACAGCGCCAGAATACCAAGAAATTGAACTGCACCGATAACTCCAAGTACTACCGTTGCCTCAACGTCTCGTACTGACCATAAGATTGTGGCAAACACAACCTGAACAGAAATAATCCAGCTATGGCTTCTTATTGAGACAGCCCTTAGGCGAGGACCGTGCATCCGGTACCGTGCAAATCGAGCGATATTGAGGAGGCGGTATGGCATAAGCAGCATCGGTACGCACCAAATTGTCCAATCATAAGCCAAGAGACTAGCGTTTGCTGAAACTATTGCAATTACTATAATCCCGACGGTGAAGTACCGCAATAGTACCTTTTTCCCGAGTAATGACGTACCGAACAGATAGATACACGCCTCAAGCGCGGCAACAAACGCCCAGAAGCCAAGCCAAACATACATGTTTTTACTATAGCAGCTTCTTTTGCTCGGGACATACTTTCTGCTAGTATCGCGATGAAACATCTTGACTCCGGTGCGCGAATGACGTACTCTTGACATAGAACGCCTACAACACTGTAGGCTTTTTAATTGGGATAATTGGCCTCACGGGCCGAAAGTGAGAAACAGCGGTGGTAACCAAGAAGAAAAAATCAGCAGACGACCAGACTCTTTGGCAAGTTTTTTGGAGCGGTTTTGTGCTACCCGCAAAGCTTTTGTGGCGCGGCCTGGTTTGGCTAAGTCATCAGTTCCCACTAAAACACATTGGTCATGCGCTCCGCTGGATAGCGCAGCTGCCGCCGTTTCGGCTCCTTTGGCGCGTTCTTGGCCTAACGTATATTCGGGCAAGCTGGAAAGAGCTTCGCGGCGTTACTTGGCCAACGTTCCGAGACAGTGTGCGACTTACCACTGCCGTTATCATATTTTCAATACTGTTTGGTCTTATGATTGCTGTGGTGGACTACGGCCTAGACAAAGTCTTTAAAGAGCTATTTGTGAAATAAGGAGTTATATGAGTACGAAGCGCTACGACACAAGCAAACAATGGTATGCCATACACACCTACAGCGGCTATGAAGAAAAGGTTGCCGAGAGCATTCGCCAACGAGCCGAGTCGCTCGACATGAAAGATAAAATCTTTCAAGCTCTTGTACCGAAAGAAAAGCAAATTGAGATTAAGAACGGCAAACGCAAGATTGTCGAAAAGCGTATTTTCCAGGGCTACGTACTGGTGCAGATGAAACTGAGTGAAGATGCTTGGTACATTGTACGCAACACACCAAGTGTAACCGGCTTTGTCGGCAGCGGCACCGAACCAACGCCAGTTGACCCAGACGAAATCGAGAAAATCCAGAAGCGCATGGGCTTAGAGCAGCCAAAGCACAAAATAGACTACGCTATAGGCGAGGTGGTAAACATCATTGACGGTCCATTCAAAGGCTTTGACGGCTCTGTATCAGAGATTGATCCCCAAAAGGGCAAACTCAAAGTCCTCGTGAACATGTTCGGCCGTGAAACCCCAGTTGAGCTTGACTCGTTGCAAGTAAAACGCGTATAACTGATAGGGTAATTATGGTGGGCAAAAGGATATGTGTATGCTAGCTCGCACAGTTCACACAAAGCCAGGCACCCCAAAAGCAATCCCTGATGTATTCAGCCCATGGCTAGACGGTGTCCGGCGAGGGCTTGAAATGCCTAACAGCGATCTTGGGGATAGCCTTTCTGACGCATATTTCGAACTCGTAGACCTTGCTACCGAACCTAGCCCCGTCACAAATGAAAAGATTGCAAGAATAGAGCGAATACTCCAACAACTTATGGCAAATAGTGACTTTATATCACCATGCATTGAT
>JBGAWL010000005.1:0-45056 GCA_044227625.1 Saccharimonadales bacterium (SeqCode)
ATACCGTGAGGAGGTGACCTCCAGGAATGAGCAGTACAGCTCACGAGAACATTTTGAACGAGACATGTTTATTTTCCTTGTTTACGAAAAAGCATGACTGACGTCATGCTTCTAGGCTAGCAAAGAATTGGGGAGTGCGAAACTCGTGTGTGAGTGCAAAGAGGCAAAAGTAATAGACTATCCCCTCTCGGCTGCGGGCAACATGCTGGCTAAATGATGCGCTTTGTTTGTACGGCCACAGTCGCAATACACCAAAGAGTCCGAGGCTTAGGAGCACAACAACAATCAGTAATAGTGAGTGCATACTAGTAGTATAAATTACTCACAGCGCCGGTGAGGCATGGTAGACTAAAAGGTATGAAACAATCCAAACCAATCGTAGTTGTCAAAGATTTGCGAAAAATCTATGATGATAAACCGGCCGTAGACGGTATCTCCTTTGAGGTGAAAGAAGGAGAAATTTTTGGCATCTTGGGGCCGAATGGAGCAGGGAAAACCACAACCCTTGAGATGCTCGAGACGCTTCGGCCGATTGACAGTGGTTCGGCGATACTCGACGGGCTAGACGTATCCGCAAACCCCGACAAAGTGAAGGGTCTCATTGGCGTGCAGCCGCAAACGCCAAGTTTTGAGGAAAAAACGAAGCTTGTGGAGCTACTAGAGTTTTTCTCCGCTGCTTACGGTGAGAAAGTTGATGCCATGAAGTTCCTGCGCGACCTCCAGCTTGAGGATAAAGCACAGAGCTACGTCGAAAACCTCTCCGGGGGGCAGCGTCAGCGTTTTTCAATTGCCGCGGCACTGGTGCATGGGCCAAAGGTATTCTTCCTCGATGAACCCACAACGGGGCTCGACCCGCAGGCGCGCCGTAACCTTTGGGACCTCATACGAGAAGTGCGTGATCGCGGTGTCACCGTCATTATGACCACCCACTACATGGACGAAGCCGAGCTGCTCTGTGACCGTGTGGCAGTGATGGACAGCGGCAAGATTATTGCCCTCGACACTCCCAAAAACCTTGTGAAAGCACTGCTACAAAAAGGATTTACCAAGGCTCAGCACGTGGAGCAGGCGAACCTAGAGGATGTGTTCATAGACCTAACTGGAAAGGCACTGAGGGACTAACCATGCCGAAATCACTTTTACCCATCTTTACATTCGTCAAAATTGACATTCGCCGGCTGTTTCGCGACAAACTAGCAATGTTCTTTACCTTTGTGTTTCCGCTGCTGTTCCTTTTTGTGTTTGGCGGAATTTTTGGCAAGAACAACAGCGTAAGCTTCAATGTGGCGTTCCTAAACCGTTCTGACACCCAGTTCGCCAAGCAGTTTGAACAAATGGGGCGAAAAGATAAGGTGTTAAAAATAGATTCCCGGGTGAAAACGTTAGGCGAAGCCCAAGAAAAAATGAGTCGTGGCGAACTAGATGCCACCATTATTCTGCCCGCAGAATTTGGACGGGTGGGCGACAAGGGCTATCCAACCGGACAAGCCCAAGTACTCTACAACAAAAGCAACGAACAGGGCGGGCAGACACTCGCGGCCATTTTGAACGGCATATTTGAAGGCATCAACAAGCAGTTTGTGCCGTCAGAAAAGCCATTCACCGTTACGGCGAAATCTACCGCCAAACAGGGGTTAACCCAGTTTGACTATGTGTTTGCGGGGCTGCTTGGTTTTTCACTCCTTGGTGCGGGCATATTTGGTCCTACCAGCGTGTTTCCAAAGCTAAAAGAGCGCGGTGTGCTTCGGCGGTACCATACCACTACACTAAAGGTGTGGCAGTACTTCTTGGGCAATACCATTTCAAATACCATTGTCGGCTTGCTTTCCATAGCCACCATGTTTTTGGTGGGGCTAACGGTATTTAACCTAAATATGAGGGGGAATTATCTAGTGCTGGGGCTGTTGGTTTCGCTCGGTGCAATCATGCTGTTTGGTATAGGGCTGGCGGTGGGCGGCTGGGCAAAAAATGAGCGGCAGGCGGCGCCGCTTGCCCAAATAATCACCTTCCCCATGATGTTTCTTTCGGGGAGCTTTTTCCCGCGGTTTCTCATGCCCGAATGGCTGCAGGGGATTACGAACTACCTGCCGCTAACACCGGTTATCGACGCCGCACGGCTCATTATCACCGAAAATCGCGGCGTGTTTGACCTGCTGCCGCAGTTTGGCATTATTTTAGGCTGGTGCTTCATAGTCTACCTCATAGCCTTCCGCGTCTTCCGCTGGGAATAGTGATTTTCGTATTATTATGATATAATAGTTATCTATCTATGGAACAGTATAGTCAAGGTGAGTTATTCCCGCTGCCAGGCAAAGACGCTGCTGACACGGTTGCCGTATTGCCTCCTAGTTCAGTCAGAGCCCCGCAAGAAGAAAGGGTTTCAAGGGCATGGGCAGATTTGGGCGGTGGGATAGGAAATAAACCAACTACTACAGGAGGTGAAGTGGGCACAGGGTACGCAGAATTTCTAGCAGCGAGGGCTGCCTTGCGTTCGAGAAAATAGAGTGATTACAATAAAGGGATGGGACAAGTGAAAGTTAAGCCGTTTTTTGTGTTGGCACCGATGGATGACGTGACAGACACGGTATTTCGGCAGGTGGTGGCTAGTTGCGCTGCGCCCGACCTGTTTTTTACCGAGTTTGTGAATGTCGACGGGCTGATGAGCCCGGGGCGACTAAATTTACTTAAAAAGCTTCGTTTCGCTAAGAAGGAAGGGAAGGTAATCGCCCAGTTGTGGGGGCTGCAGCCAGAAAACTTTCGTGCTGTGTGCGCGCAGATTGCTGACGGTTCGTTGGCGCGCGAGCTTGGGCTGCCAAACGGCGTCAATTTTGCCGGCGTCGATTTGAACATGGGCTGCCCCGCAAAAAGTGAAGTGAGAAACGGTGCTTGTGCTACCCTTATACGCCACGAAAACTGGCCGCTCGCACGAGAGATAATTCTTGCATCTAAGGACGGTCTCGCCGGACGTCTCCCGCTCAGCGTGAAAACAAGGGTTGGCTTCAATGAAGTAGACATGAATTGGATTGACTTCCTGCTCGAGCAAAAACTGCAAGCGCTCATCATCCATGGTCGAACACGCAAGCAAATGAGCAAAGTTCCGGCAAACTGGGAGTTAATTGGAACGGCGCGCGGTATGCGCGACCGCAAGAAACTTAGCACACTCATTATTGGAAATGGCGATGTTATGTCCCGCGAGCAAGGTGAAGCCCTCGCAGCCCAATACAAACTAGACGGCATCATGCTCGGCCGCGGCGTCTTCCACAACCCCTACGTATTTTCAAAGGACAGTCCTCTGAAATGGGAAAAATGTGACGAAATAAGTAAAATTAATCTGTTTCGACGGCATGTTGAGCTGTTTGCGGCTACGTGGAAAAACGGCGAGCGACCTATCCACACCCTCAACAAATTCTGCAAAATCTACATCCAGGGTTTCGATGGCGCTGCTTCACTGCGCGCAGCTCTCATGTTGGCGGACTCAACAGAACAGATTCTTGAGCTGCTCGATAATCACGAACGTTCACACGCAGCCGTTGCTTCATCTGATGTAACACCGTATGATGGACTGATGAGCAACACAATTAAAGCAATTGTATTTGATAGCGACGGGACACTGCTGGACACGCGAAAGATGATATTTGAAGGCTTCAAGGAAGTGCTGAAACGGCACAGCCTTGAACATCTTGCAACCGAGCAGTACATACGCCAGAGACTTGGTAAGCCAACCACAGAAACCTTTGAGCAAATTATTGCAGGCCATTCTACAGACCTGAATCCAAAAGAACTGGCCAAAGAGTTAGACGAAGTTCAAGGTGGCAGCATGCTTCATTACATCAAACAATATCCTCAAACGAGAGAGATCCTCGAAGCCTGGAAAGGCGGCGGCGTAAAGCTGTGCCTGTTTACTTCGGGGTATGGGTACATGATTGACAGGAACTTTGCCGCTGCGGGGATACCCGATGTACGTGAGCTATTTGACGCAATTGTTACGGCCGACGACGGCCTTGCTCACAAGCCAGCGCCCGATGCAATCATTGCGCTGCTGAAGCAAGTGGGTGTTGAACCAGAAAATGCCGTCGTGATTGGTGATCACGGTTATGATATCATAGCTGGTTCTCGTGCCAGGGTAGGGCTAAAGATTGGTGTTTTGCACGGGATTGGTACGCAGCATGAATTATTGATGGCTGGTGCAGATTTCTTGTGCGACAACCTTGCGAGCCTCAACCATCTTATGAACTTTGCAACAAAGTAGGGGGTATGATGAAAATTGCGGTGTTGGGATTGGGGATAATGGGACATGGGATTGCTAGTAATTTCCTAAAGCACGGGTACGAACTGACTGTGTGGAACCGTTCGTTAGACAAGGCAGAAGATTTGGTTGCGCGCGGCGCGCGGCTGGCAAACTCTGTGACAGACGCGGTAGGCTCGGCCGACATAGTGTTTGAGGTAACTGCAAATGACGAATCTTCGCGCGGGCTGTGGCTGGGTGAAGGCGGCATCATTGCCCACGCAAATGCTACCCAAACGCTCATTACCTGCGCGACGCTATCGGTAGAATGGGTGGATGAGCTTGCCATAACGTGCGCCGAAAAAGGCCTGACGTTTCTCGACATGCCCATGACTGGCAGTCGCGCGGGAGCAGAGGGTGGCACCATGTTGCTACTAGTTGGCGGTGACGAGCAAAAACTAAACGAAGTAAAGCCGCATCTGGGAAAAATTGCATCCCAGGTGAAACTATTCGGCCCGGCTGGTTATGGCACACGCATAAAATTGGTTTTGAACTGTTTGCAGGCCGTGCACTTGGCAGGGTTTGGCGAAGCCATGCGTCTCGCAAGTGCATTAGGCCTAGACGAAAAGCTAACAGGTGAGATGCTGGCGGAAAAGCCCGGCGGCGCCACTACGCAATTGGCCTGGCGAGATTACCAAAACTACCCCGCCCCCATAAACTTTGCCGTAGAACACATAGCCAAAGACGAAACCTATGCGCTGCGCAACATCGACCCAGCGCAGGTGCCACTCATTTCGCAAACAATTGTGGCATACCAAAGAGCGATTGACGATGGTCATGCTCATGACGACTGGACGTACGTAGCGCGATGATCAAGGCCATTATTTTTGACTGTTTTGGAGTGCTTGTAGGGAAAGGTATATGGCGTACGTACGAATCGGCGGGCGGGAACCCGCTGCGCGACAAGGCATTTCTGGACGATATTATCTACCGTGAGTGCGCAGGGGAGGTGGACGAACAGACCTATAATGAGTCGTTTGCGGCTAAATTGGGCATGTCACTTGAAGCATGGCTCGCGCATAAAGGGCGCGAAGAGCAACCCAATCTCGAGCTATTTCATTACATCGAAAGCGACTTAAAGCCGCACTATAAGATTGGTTTTCTGAGTAATGTCGGGCACGGCGTCATAGAGCGGTTGGTTCCTTCGGAGCTTCGGGCGCTTTTTGATGTCGATATCCGTTCCGCCAATGTCGGCTTTCAGAAGCCCGACCCCCGCATCTATCAACTCGCGCTAGACAGACTCGGAGTTTCGCCAGAAGAAGCTGTCTTCACTGACGACCACGAAGAATATCTTGCCGGGGCAGAAGCGCTCGGCATAAAAACCGTCAAATACAACGATTTGCCGACATTTCGAGCCAAACTTGAGCAGATTCTTGCCCTGAATCTCACGTGATAGCGGCTAGTATCAATTCTGTCCCAGCTGGGACAGAATTGATACTAAAATGAATCACCTTTGGGGTGCGGCTACTAGAATATGCGTTTTTTGCGGCCGATGGCGAAGGCGGTAATGACCGTGATAAAACAGAGTACTATGAGGCCACCGAAGGCTTGTGCGTTATGCTGCTCTGGTAGCCCGATGTTCATACCGTACATGCTGAAAAACATGGTTGGTATGGAAATAAACACGCTAACCATAGTGAGGATTTTTATAGTGCGGTCAAGATTGTGCGAGCCTATGAGCGTGTAGGTGCGGCGAATGGAGTTTAGCGACTTTAGATTTGTTTCGCAGGTTTGAATAGATTGCTCATTATTCAGTATAACTGTTTCGGCTAGCTCGCGGTGAGCGGCAAAGCCAGACACCGAGCTGCCATTTAGAAGATGCCGAAGCGCCGCATTTGTCGGCACGAGCGAGCTGAGAAAATCATTCATGTCGTCTTCTATGTGAACAAAACGGATGAATGAACGTGGGCCGACCTCACGGTTACCGAGTCGCTCAAGCAGGCGGCGGATTTGGCCGGATAAGTCATGAATGAAGCGGTCGTAGTCGGCATCTATTTTGAGTAGTATCAGCAACATAAGGTGGACCGGGTCTCCACCGTCGCCGTCGCTAGCATCTTCTGGCAATATGTCCTGTATGCTCGGGAGTTTTTCGAGGCTGACGGTAATGAGCCGCTCGTTGTCCAGGGCAAACAAAATGGGCGCCGTTTGTATATCGCCGTCATCTGTTTGGTAGGCAAACCGTGTAATAACGTAGGTGTGGCTATGTTTGCCGGTGGTTTCAAGCCGTGGGATTTCATCGCGGTCAAGGGCGTCGCGCACAAACCGTTCCGAAAGGTTATATTTATCGCACAGGAGCTTTATTTCGTGCTCGCTCGGTGACTCTGCATGTACCCACGCATTTCGTTGCATACGATTAGTATATCGCGCTTACGGTAAAAACGCATTAGTACGACTGCGATGCGTCGCCCTGCCGCATTTTATTTTTATGTTGCGAGACGAAGCGACAGGAGTAGAATAGCAAGATGATACAAGCGCAAAATCTGAGCAAAAAATATAAAAAGAAGTTAGCGGTAGATAGCCTAAGTTTTACCGTTGAGCCGGGGAAAGTAACGGGCTTTTTGGGGCCAAACGGCTCTGGCAAGTCGACTACGATGCGGCTTATGCTTGGGCTAGACAAAGGCGGGGGCAAAACCCTATTTGACGAGAAGCCACTGTATGAACACGCACAACCTTCAAAGGTCGTCGGGATACTGCTAGAGGCAAAAGCGTTTCACCCAACTCGCTCGGCACGGAACCACTTGCGCGTTTTGGCCGACGCGGGCGGTATAGCGCAAGAACGAGTGGATGAGGTTCTCGACATTGTCGGACTTGCAGATGTTGCCAAAAAGGGTCCGGGTAAATTCAGCCTTGGTATGAGTCAGCGACTCGGGATTGCGGCAGCTATACTGGGCCAGCCGAAGTATCTCATACTCGATGAACCCGCCAACGGCCTCGACCCCGAAGGTATAGCCTGGTTGCGTCAGTTTATCAAAGACTACGCAGACAAGGGGAATGCTGTGTTTGTTTCGAGTCACCTGCTAAGCGAAATGGCACAAATGGCAGACGACGTTGTCGTAATCGGCAAGGGCAAGTTTATAGCAGAGGGCTCCATAAAAGAACTGGTGGCCGGGAGCGCGCACGCCGGCGTATTTGTGAGAAGCGTAAATGAGGTGAAGCTTAAGAAGGCATTTCAGGCATCCCGGGTGAAATTTGTTTCATATGACAATGGTTTTAAGGTAAGCGGTAAAACAACTGATGAGGTCGGCCAGCTTCTTTTTAAAGCCGGGCTGCCTGTGCTGGAGCTTGCCCGGCAGGACGCATCGCTCGAGGAAGCATTTTTGGAGCTTACGGCTGGAACCGAAGAATTTTCTGCAAAAGGAGGCAAGAAATGATACCTGCACTACGCTCCGAGTTTCGTAAGCTGATGACACTTCGTTCTACATATGTCATATTGGGGTTAGGCCTTTTGCTTGTCATACTTATGGACGGCTGGGTAAACGGGTATAAGCACTTGGAGGGCATTGGTGGCGGCTTTCTGGCAAGGATTATCACGTCTACCATACAGGGTACGAGTTTTTTGCTTGGCCTTATAATATTGCTGCAGATTACGCAAGAATATCGACATAATACCATTTATCACACGCTAACCCTTATCCGCCACCGAAAAACTGTCGTTTTTGCGAAAGCTATTGTCGCTTCACTGACTATGTTGGCGGGTGCAGGCGTGTTTATCTTGGTCGGGGTTGCATGTGGGGTAGCTGGGCTGGCGGCGAGCGGTGAGGCCATGGGTGCGCAAAGCATTGCTTGGGGTGATATTGTGGCGAAAGGTGCAATGTATATATGGGGAGCCGGTATGTTTGCTCTTATTTTGGGCCTATTGTTACGAAATCAAGTAAGTGCGATTGTGATGTATTTGTTTGGAGTTAACATTGCTGAACAGCTTCTCAGCCTGCTACTAAAGTCAAATGCCGGATACCTGCCGTTTAGGGCGCTCGAAGGCGTGATAGTGCAGCCAAACATGCCAGGTCTGTTTAGTCCAGAGAAGTCCATGGTAATAGTGCTTGCTTGGATTGTAGCAGGGGGAGCAGCCGCGTGGTTCTTCTTTGAAAGGCGCGACGCAAACTAGTCTTTGTCACCTCTGTGAAAAATAGATTAGATTTGCTATACTATCTCGCAGCTTCGGGATTTCTGGAGGGGGCGTAGCTCAGTGGTTAGAGCAGTCGGCTCATAACTGATTGGTCGTAGGTTCAAGTCCTACCGCCCCCACCATAAGTCTCGAAGCGTTGTTTACAGGGGTGGTATACTAGAGGGGTGAAGCTAAAGACAAACATCATCAACAAATGGTACCGCTACGAAGAGCCGGTAAGGGCCTACATACTCAGTTTGCGCGATGTACGCAATGTTGGTTCGCTGGCATTTGTGGTGCTTGTGCTTCTTATAAGTTGGAGCGGAACCAAGGCCATACAAACGAACTACAGCCTTCAGCAGCAGGTTGCTCGGATGCAGCAGCAAAACGAGGTGAAAAAGCTGCAAAATGAGACCCAGAAACTAGAGAACAACTACTACACTACTAGCCAATACCGTGAGGTGGCAGCACGGCAAAACTTTGGCCTCGCGTCTCCGGGTGAAACGGTGCTGCTTGTACCAAAAGAGACTGCGCTTGCCAACACGGTAGCAGCACCAGAAGGCGAAGATAAAGAACAGCCCGCTAAAAACAAGCCGTTCTACCAAGAAAATTTTGAAGCGTGGATTGATTTCTTCTTCCACCGCACGAACACTTGACGGGCCAACGTTTCAAACTCAGGTCAACACCGTGCTACAGTATATACGATGCGGTGACCGAGAATAGGTGATTGCCCGGAACGGCAATAACGGCATGTTATGACCGCCCCGCATCTCCAAACTATGACTGCACAAGAATATATAGAGTCATCACTTGAACAATTGGCTATGCCGGTTGAAGTCGTTGACAATATAAATGCATCGAATATTAACGAGATTCTTTTTCGACTATTAACAACGAAAAAATTTCGCAAATATTCTCTGAATGATGACTATGTAGCGCACATTAAAAAATCAATCGCTGCCAGTGTCGAGGCAAACGAGCCGATAAAAGTGATATTTTTCGGCGGTTGCTATAAGCTATGGCGGCTCGAAGAATCGCCCGAAGCTGACTGGGCAGAGGTTTTTGCCTATATGTACTATACGCAGTGGCTCAAACCGATATGTGCAGTATATAAACCGGGGCTATGGTTTGACTTCCTTCTTGATGACTACATAGTGCCGAGACTTAACAATATTTCCGAGGAAGACGTAGAATCATACCGGGCGAGCCGCGACGCGGTTTTATCATTTGTACGACCCTTTCAGCCAGCAAACCTGACGCTGACACATACGGGAGAGGGCAGTCTATTTACATCGCGAGAACAGTACCAAACTTCTCTTGATAGATCGGTATCAGAGCTTGCGAAAACGTTTCCGAATGGTCTGCCGCAGCTGAGTGAAGCCGAAAGGGCGTCTGTAGAACTCAATACGCGCGTGACCCCAGAACAGCAAAGGGATCCACTTTGGCGCGAAAAGGTCGAGCTCTTGCATAGGGCTTACTATCTCGCGCGGAATGAAACAGGTTACTATGCCCCAGAAACAAATAAAATCATTGCATTTACACAGCCGTTTGCACCTGGCAGGCCACTGGCTGTCGGGTCTACAAAGGATACGGTTGCTAAATACTGGGCAGGTGCCGGCGCGCTGAAGAAGACAGTTAATGCCTATCGTCCGCTGGTGTTATCACCAAAGCAACTTAGCGGGACAGAGTCTACGTGGGAGAATACGACATTTCCTCAACTTTCGGGCAAAAACTTCAGCCGCGTTCGAGTGGTTGCATAGTTTGACTTTTGTTTACACCTCTGTTAAACTTGTATCTAACGTTTAGAACCGTTTAGTCGCCGCGGGATGGAGCAGCGGCAGCTCGCATGGCTCATAACCATGAGGTCCCAGGTTCGAGTCCTGGTCCCGCAACCAAGTTAAAACCCCAGTGCCAACTGGGGTTTTAACTTGGTTTTGGCCAAGATGCGAACCTGGGACTAGCACGCGAATGCGTGCGTGGTCACTGGTTCGACGCCAACGAAGTCGCGCGCAGAAACTTGTTTCGAGCACGACATAGTGCGAAAGCCAAAGGCTTTGCCCCTGGTCCCGCAACCAAATTCGATAAATTAGAACAGGTTAGAACCTGTTCTTTTTGTTTGTTATAGTGAGTGTATGTATTTCATATCAGCCAAGGATAGAAAAGAAAATTGGTACATCGAACAGATCGTTAAAGACTGGCATGACGCGGTTGATGGCTTTGAGCCAATCGACTGTACCAAAGACGAAATGGTTATATTTGACGAAACTGGCCGTAAATTTCTAGTTGGCCCTGACAGGGGGCTAGGTAATCAAAAAGTAGGTCGTTTTGGCGGCTGGGTTGATGTCGGTGAGTGGGACTTTAAGAACGGTGAACCTTTTCTTATAGACGCTCAGGAGACTGATCAAAACGGCTTAAGGTCAATGCTTGTTGACTACATAAAACGTAACAGGTTACGTCTCGTGGTTGAGCCAGACACTTTGTCCTTCGCCCAAGTTGTCGAAGTCATCAAGCGTTCACTTAGCGCTATTCAGAAGAACAGCAAACGGTAGGAGCCCCTGTTTGATCAGGCTCCAAGCAGTCATATTGGCTTCAATCAAGAGAAGAGTCCGTAATTAGGGCTTTCTTCTTGGTCATGGCCAAGACCCGAACCTGGATCTTTTGCGAAGCAAAAGCAGGTACGACGCAACCGAAACTTACGACCGCCGCTCCCCATGCCATAAATCGCCTCATATTTACTTCGGGGATATGTCGTAAACCATAAGCGGTTCGACTATTGTGAACCAACATGCTTTCTGCGAATTGTAAACACAAAAAAGCTCATGACCATGCTTAGCACAAGCAAAATATATGTCGCAGAAAATACCGAACTTTGTTCGCTCACATAACCAAAAAGTAGCGCTAAAGGAATAATGAGTGCGCGGCCAAATGTACTAGTTGCTGAAACTGCACTTGCGCGTATGTGGGAAGGTAGTAGGTCGTGCAGAACACTGGTGAGTGCAATCGCCAGAGCCACTAATGTGCCTATAACTACAAATTGCAGGAATACCACAATAAATAGTTGCTTTACAAATATAAGACCGCATAAGCTCACCACTAAACACACAACAAGCAACACCATTCGTTTGCGAGAGGCAATGTGTAGATGTTGCGCAAACCAGCCACCAAATCCAATAGCCGCGTACAGCAAAGCTCCCGCGAACCCAAAGAATCCGGTCGGAGCATTGAGTGCTATGAGCCACAACTGGGCAAACTCAAACATCATGAAAAGAACAGTTGTTTTTATAACGAGGGATATGACGACTGGTAGGGCATACCCTCTGCGCGTAACAGCACGAAATGTTTCTCGAACCTGCGCGCCCAGTAGTTGCCTGCGATGTTTATGCAGCTGTGGTTCGCGGAATAGCAACAGGGCGGTGACAGCGAGGAGTGCGAACGGGATGGAGAGAAAGTACGTTTCGCGCAGGCCTAACCGTGTTGCAACGAACGTACTAACGAGCCCACCCAGAACAAGACCTGCACTATCGGCTATTTGAATACGACCGTAGATTTTCCGGTAGAGAGCAGGTGATTGTTTTTCCTCTGCCAATGTATCGTATACGATTGATTCATACATGCCGGCATAGCAGGCGTAAAAAACGCCCCACAAAATAGCACAAAGCAAGTACAGGCCTATGCCATTACTAACGCCACCAACAAAGGCGGCACCGGCAAGTGCGAAGCTAGCTAATATGAGGACACCTTTCCGACTCCACCGGTCGGCCAACAGACCCGACGGCATGTCTATAAGCAGCATTACTGCCGAATACACCGCTACCATAAACCCAATATCTGCATCACTGAACCCAATGCTACGCATAAAAAGCTTCTCTGCAGCGTACCACAGCACAAAACTCTGAAAAAACGCAGCTCCATAAAGTGGCCGTAGTCGCCGAGCCAGGCCACTATGCATTGTTGATTTCCGAGGTTAGATACTTTTTAAAAAAAGCAACGGTTGTATTATTGATTGCCCGCAGAGCCTCCGGGTATTTGTGATAGCCGTGAGTTGTTTCGAACTCTTCGTAGCTGGTCGGCTGTGGGGCAAGCGCGGCCATTTCGCGAATGTCTTCAAGTGACACAGAGCGGTCATGAGTGCCTGCTATGAACAGCGAAGGTATGGCAAGCTTTGGTGCTTCTTGCCGTGCGTGGTAGGACTGGCGGTCGAGATAAAAGCTGTAGGGCAAGCGAATACCTTGGAAGTGGTCGTTAGAAAACTCCTGCCAGCCGAGCGAGCGCCACGTTTCTTCTTCGCCAGGTTTCATAGTTTTTGGGCCCGACGATGGCTGGCAGCAACAAACGGCTCGTATGTCTGGATATTTTACCGCGGAAGCGAGCGCTACGAAGCCACCCATGCTGTGACCCCATAGTCCGATTTGGCTGTTATCTATACCCGGGATATTTTTTGCATACTGCAGTACATCAGCCACGGCTGCAATGTAGTTCGTCATTGCGTAATCATGTTCAAACGTTCCTTCACTCTCGCCCGATCCCGGTGCATCGAACCGCAGCGCCGCAATCCCGTGTGCCGCTAAATCTTCTGCAAGCGTCTCAATATGTTTTTCTTCCTTCCACCCCGTAAACCCATGCAGCAAAATCACCAAAGGGTAGTTCATGGTGCTTGGCGCATGGAGTATGCCGGCTAGTGTCAGGCCGGACTGTGTCGCTATTTGGATGCGCTTTTCCATAGCATTCAGTATACAGAGAAGTTACAATGACAGATATGGAGAAACAGCTATTACTCGCCGGAATAATTTGCGTAGTTGTTACGCTCTTAGTTGTGCTTATGCGGGCAGAAGGAAATGAACGACATAGTTTCAGTATGCACGCGGCTAAAAGTAAGGCCTCTTACATACTATTTGCGGTAGGGCTGAGTTTAGCGGTAGTCTGCTGGGTAGCATGGATGATACGGTGGTTCATACCCACATTTCACCCGGGATGGCTTTTTACATCTGTATTTTTCACCGCACTTGGGCTCATGCTCGTTGCGGCTTGGGTGCGCTGGGAAAAAGGCACAAAAGGGAAGGTTCACGACCGTGCCGCCTACTCCATGGCGTATCTCATGCCCATTTTGCCAGCAGCACTTGTTCTAAACGCGCACATTTCTACGGCTGCCCGATATATTTGCAGTGGAGTGTTTCTAATACAGCTCACTCTACTGTATCTGCTCATTTTTGTTCCTACTCTTCGCCGCCACTTTCTACGCTTCCAGCTCGTGTATATAGCCCTTACCTTTGTCGCGCTCCTCGCAGCCAACTATGCCTAAGAGGACTGTCCTTTGAAAATGGTGATTTCACTTGGAATGTGCATATAACAGATAGGGTTTTTACTTCATTTTATATTTTTGAGGCAATAAAATAATCGACAGTAGATTATAGTAGGCTGAGCCAAATAGCGCCGCCTACCATGATTGCAGCGCCCGTGAACCGGACGGCGTAAACACGAGCCGGATGCTTTTCGAGCAGTTCCGGGTAGCGGCGTGAGAGTAGGTAGGCAAATACCATGGAAATAGGCAGCGATACTATGATGGAACTGAGACTAAGGTTGCGGGCGTATGCGTAGGTAGTTGTGGCGGTATATACAAACGAGCCTAAGCCGAGCAGGGCGAATGCAAGAATACTCATGCGTGTAAAATTTTCTTCGCGAAAACGCACAAATCGCAGTGTCGGTAGCAGGAAGAGGAGTGTCAACAAATCTTGCCATAACATAGTCGTCGCATAGCCATTAGCAGCTACTGAACGGTTCGTAAAATAACCCATGAACGCCAGCGATACCATGGCGGTAATGGCGAGCAAAACGTGTTTTTGCGCAAAGGCTTTGAGTCTGAGCTTTTCATCGTAGGAAGCCAACGGACTTGCCGCAACGATGAGTGCCATGAGCAGCACCGCAGACGCCGAAACAGACTCGCCCAGCAGAATCAGTCCGAGCAGGACAGACGACACTGTCCTTACCGCGAAAAGTGGGGTCATAGTAGTTACGTCTAGCTTATAGATTGCTAGCGTATAAAACACATAGAACCCAACAGAACTTAGAGATGTTGCTAGTATGTACGGCCAGTGAGCCGGCCAGCTCCCGCCCTGCACGTAGGCAAGTATGACAATGGGCGGCACAGCAAACCCAAGCCAAAGCACATTAAAGAGCCAGGGGCTTTTTATAAGTGACTTGCTGGTGAGTTTGATGATGATAGCCTCAGCTGCCGTAACCAACGACGCTACCCAGGCTAGGGTAATATAGAAAAAAAGCGAACCGGTATGTTAAAGGCGCCCTAGATGCACTGGCAAGGGTCATTGCAAAACACGAAATATAATACGGGCGTGTCTAGTTGTTATTGCCAAAAAACACAAACATAACATCCCTACAAAATATAAAAAAACAGGGAAGAAGGGCGAGCAATGTTGTTTGCCATACAAAACGGGTTGGCGTATGAGCTAGTACCATGTAGCGACGCCGCTATACTGGCCATCGACGAAGAATTACAGCTACTGTAGTTTTCGCGAGGAGCCGCAAAAAAGCTTTCAGTCATAGCGCTGAAAGCTTTTTGCTTCGTTACGTTAAAACAGGGAAGGGGAGGCCGTTACGCTCAAACGGTCACCTGTGTTTTTGGTATCCGCACCAGAGCTTACTTGTAACATGGTTGCTATGAAAAACTTATACCACTACACTCTTTCGCCAAAATCAAAAAAATATAATAAAAACTGAAATTTGAAATTGGAGCGAGCGGAGCAAAATGCTATACTAGCCGTAAGCAATGTCAGAAAAGTACGACAGTTTTCAGCCTCGTCGGGCGACGAGCGTGGATGGCTTCCTGACTGGCCCAGGCCAGACACCCCGGCGTCCACAATTCCGCACTCCCGCTACACCGGGTGTTGTTTCAGCGCCGTCTCAGGGTAGGACGGTAGGATTGCCCGATATGCCAAAACGAAACCTCGCCTCCCCTGTTTTGACGGAGTCACAGGTTCAGCCCGAGCGCGCAGATTACCGCCTAGACGGCTCAGAGCAAAAGTACGTTCCGCTCGACGAACCGGGCTTGAGCCGCCGCCAGAAACGCAAAGCCGCTAAACAAGCGAAAAAGGCCGAAAAGCAGGCTGCCAAACGGCACAAGAAGAAGGGTGGTAAGGTAAAGCGATTTTTCAAGTTTCTTGGCATACTCCTGCTGATAGGGGTGCTTGCATTTGGTGCCCGGTTCTACAAAGACATTGCCAAGCTCACTGGCAACAAAAACCCATTTAGTCTGCTTGGTGTGTTCCGGCCCTCTGAACTTCGTAATGACAATGGTCGCGTGAACGTTCTAGTAGCAGGTAACTCTGCCGACGACCTTGGCCACGGCGGGGCAGAGCTGACCGACTCGATTATGGTGCTCAGCGTAAACACTAAAAACAACACCGCACTTATGCTGAGCATCCCTCGTGACCTCTGGGTTGCAAAACCGGAAGGCGGTCACGGCAAAATCAACTCGGTTTTCCCAGAAAGCGGTATGGAGGGACTCGAAACAGTGGTCGAAGACGCCACTGGATTAGACATTCACTACAATGCCCTGGTCAATTACACAGCATTCAAGGACTTAGTAAATGCCGTCGGTGGCATAACCATTAGTATACAAAGCGAAGACCCCCGGGGTATATTTGACTCTAGCCTTGACTGGACAACACGCCGATGCTGCGCCCTGGCAAAGTACCCCAACGGCCCAGTAAAGCTCGATGGCAAGCAGGCACTGAATTTGGCAAGGGCGCGCGGTGAAGGCTATGGGTCCTACGGGTTCCCGCAGGCAGATTTTAACCGTACTGAAAACCAGCGGCAGATGCTTATAGCCATAAAAGATAAGGCGTCGAGTCCTGCGGTTGTGGCCAACCCGCTCAAAATTAGCAACCTTGTCGAGGCAGTTGGCAGCAACGTGCGCACCGACCTACAGATTGGCGAAATGCAATCACTCTACTACTACATGAAAAAAATCGATAATGCCAAAATAGACTCATACAACATAAACACACTCAAGGGCGACAAAGTAACAATGCTTGCGAGTTACACCTCTCCGGAAGGACAGTCGGCACTCATACCTGCGGCAGGCCTCGATGATTTCAGTGAAATTGCCGCTCAAATCAAAAAAGTGTTTACCGCCGGACCACTTGTTAAGGAAAATGCCGGTATCGTGATACTAAACGGCACAGATTCACTTGGCCTAGCCAAACAGGAAAAACTGAAGTTGTTTAATCAAGGTGCAGACGTTCTTGTTGTTGGTGATGCCCCCGCAAATCAGCCAAAGACGACCATTATAGACAATTCGCTTGGCAAAAAACCAAACACCCTCGCGTACTTGAAGAAAACGTACGGAGCCAGCGTTGTTACGGAGGCCACCCTGTCTAAGAGCTACCCAGCAGCAGATTTCATACTTATTGTTGGGGAAAGCGCTGTGCCTAAAACAACCAATACTGGTACAAACTAACTCACTACTACTGTACAATACAGCATATGCATAGACACCTACTTATTTCACGCGTTCTTCTCATAACCATCGTATTCGCTAGCATGTACGGACTCGTGCAGCAGCAAGGGAGGCTCATGGCAAACGATATGCCGCAGCTTCTTGCAACACAGGCTGCAAAGCAACTCGATGCCGGATTTGGGCTAACCAGTATACAAATGGGTGCGACCGACCTTGCTAACAGCCCGGTGCCGTTCGTTATTGTATACGACAAAAAAGGCAAGCCAGTTGCCGGGTCGGGCTATCTGGAAAAAAAGCTTGCTGTCATGCCGGCTGGTGTTGTAAACCATGCCAAGCCGGGTGAGCCACACGCCGTCACGTGGGCGCCGCGCCCGGGTGTTCGGATTGCGAGCGTAACCGTGGCGGCCAAAGATTACTATGTGGTTGGTGGCCAGTCGCTCAAAATGACAGAAAAACGCGCCCAGCGGCTCTTACTACTGACACTGTTAGGCTACGCAGCTAGTTTGTTTGTGGTGGTGGCTGTTCGTTTTTGCCGCTGCCGTAACTGCATGATGATGAAAACTCGCGGCGACATGGGGCAGTGCCATTGTCCTGGCCCGGAAAAAACACTCGAGGCCACTCCTGGGCGCATGGCAGCCAAAAAGGTCGTAAAAACTACGAAAACTACTGGTAAGCGCACCACGAAGTAGCAATCTTCTGCCGAATGTGGTATACTGTAGATACTAGATTATCTTAAGATAAACTCCTCTTAGCACCAGTCGTTTCCTTAACTCTATTTAGTCGATTAACGACAGGAGCGACGATGATTTCATTTGTGTGGCCGCCCGGTGAGCCGATGTTGGCTGGTACTGGCGGGTCAGAAACGTACACGGCCGGCCACGTACGGGAACTGCTGCGCCGCGGTATTTCAGCACAAGTGGTGACGATTGGCCACGGTAAGCGAGGTGGTCGCAAAGATTTTGCCGATATTCCATTTTTGGCACTGCGCGAACCAGCCGAACTTACCGCACTTACTGGGCAAATTGTATTTGTGAACGCTGCGTACCAGGTAGCGACGAAGCAAAAAGCGGCCATCATACTGCACTGTGTCATACCCGATGCGTGTGAAAGACTTCAGTACCAGTCATATATAGCGGGCAAAAGTGTTATAGCAACCAGCGTCTATAGCGCGCAACAGTGGGCGCTGTATCTTGACATTCCGTATAGCCGCATTCACATAGTGTTGCCTTTTGCCGATCCTGTGTTTGGAAGCGTAGTACGCTCAAAACCAGCCAAACACACGAGGATTTTATACGCTGGACGCCTGCACCCAGAAAAGGGCATCTATACCGTTCTAGAAATGTTGCACGAATATGTCATGCGGAGTAATGGACACAGAGTGAGTATAGTACTCGCTGGGCAACACGTGGAAACTGGGCAAACCATTGCGCGAATGCTGCAAGGCTATAAATATGCGCAGCTACTTCCCCCGCAAAAAACGGTGCCTGGCATGGCTGAGCTACTCAGCCGCAACGATATTTTGGTAGTGCCATCAGTGTACGCTGAACCGTTCGGCATGCTTTCCATAGAGGCGCAGCACGCGGGCTGTCGGGTGGTTGCGAGCAACTTGGGCGGACTTCCCGAAACCAACTGCGGCTTACTCACGCTGGTAGAGTCGCGTAACCCCAAAGCTCTTTTGAAAGGCATAGAGCAAGCCGTTGCCCTTGGCGCAGCAACCAAGAAAGAGCGCGTCATTGCCCGGACTAGCTTCTCGCTTGATGCCTCTGTGAGTACACTCCTGGCCGTATTGCATATATAGCGCAAGCGGTATGGAGTACAATGGAAGTATGAACACACCTTCTTTACCCGAACTCATTAACTTAAGCGGCAAGGTAGCGGTGGTGACGGGCGGTGCCATGGGGATTGGCGAAGCCATTGTGCGCAGGCTGCATGAGGCCGGCGCAAACGTTGTTATTGGCGACCTCGCGCAAGAGCAAATGGATATTCTTGCTGGAGAGCTCAATGCTACCCGTGCAAACTCAGCTGCGACGTGGCTATGCGATGTCAGCAAGGCTGACGATGTTTCGGCGCTGCTACGGGTGGCTACCGATAACTTTGGCGGGCTAGATATACTGGTCAATAACGCGGGCATATACCCCATGATAACCCTTGCAGACATGAGCGAAGAGCAGTTTAGTAAAGTCATAGAGGTCAACCTGAAGGGCGTGTTTCTTGGCACCAAGCAGGCGGCCGAAATCATGAAAGAGCAGGGGCGAGGCGGCAATATTGTCACCGTGTGCTCTATAGATTCACTGCACCCGTCGGCCGTGGGCCTTGCCGCCTACGACGCTTCGAAACACGGTGTATGGGGTTTCTTGAAAAACGCCGCGCTGGAACTGGCCGAACACGGCATACGGGTAAACGGCATCGCGCCTGGCGGGGTGAGTACGCCCGGCACACACATGGGCGAAATGAACCAGGAAATGGTAACGCAGTTTACGGCCATGATACCCATGAAACGGTTTGGTGACCCAGACGAAATGGGCCGCGTGGCGCTGTTCCTCGCGAGCGACCTCAGCAGCTACCTCACTGGCTCCCTCATAGTAGCCGACGGCGGCCGCCTACTGCGGTAGCTACAAAAATAACAGAATTTTCTCAGTAGTTTTTTGTATGCCAGAATGGTTTTGCTTGCCAAGGTAAAAACCGAGATTGATGATTTGAATCATATTTTGGCGTAGAGCGATTTTTTCCTCAAAATCCTTAGGGGTGTATCCGTAGGCTTGTAGCGCTGACTGGTATACGATTGGGTCATCGTCTAGCTCTAGGAAATCTTTTGAGCGATCATAATAGGCGACGTCGCCAAAATCTATAACGCCAACACCTTGCCCGGCATCGTATAGGATATTTTCGAAATGAAAATCACCGTGAGACAACACCAAATCCGAACCCAGTATTGCTAACTGCCGTGGCCAGGTGTGATATACCAGTTTTTCGAGTTTCGCAAGTTTCTGTGGCTCGAAAAGCTTTGCTATCCCAGTTTGATTCTCGTTATACCAGCATTGTATTTGAGCAGCTTCGCTTTCAGGCGATACCTCTCTCGCCCCATCGAGTTTCGAATCATGTAATAATCGCAAGAAATGCCCAATGTGTTCGCCTATGATGTGCTTTTGGGAATCGGTTAGTCTGGGCAAGACAGACCTAAGCGTCTCTCCCTTGACACCTTCGTATCCAAAGTAGGCGTAATCTTTACCAATCCACAGCGGCTCAGGTGTACGGACACCTGATGTGAGCGTACTTGCTAATTTGAGTGCCGCAAGCTCGAAAACATAGCGTCGACGGATTTTGTTTGATCGTGGAAACTTAAAGAAATAATCGTGCCGTCCAACTTCGTATACCCGACTGTCCCAACCGGCGTCATTGAGTAAAATCCCCTCAATGCTATTAGCGCCAATCACGTCTTGTATGATTTGCTTTTCGCGGGCGATAGTATTGGTAGATGTTTCTTGAGCAGGCATGGGATCATAATACCAGACCGCTTTTAATGTGGCGAAAATCTGGAAATCTGCGGTTCAATCTGTTACAATCCCCTCTGTTCATCCGGGATGTACCAGCTCGGAAGGAAAAAGAGCAGCCCGAGCGAAAGTCACGTCTTTCGCCCGGCGCGATGAGAAAAAACCATCAGGGTTTTGTCTCATGTAATTACGGCACCATAGCTCAGCTGGTTAGAGCGCAGGACTCATAAGCCTGAGGTCGGTGGTTCGAGCCCACCTGGTGCTACCAAAATTGAACTCATAGCCTCTTCGGGGGCTATTATTTATACGAAGTTTTCAGGTCTGGGCTATATCTAAGTTCTCTGCGTTTGTGTTTGTTCTGATGGTTGGAGTAACATAATCAAAGAAACATAAGGAGAGCATATGGCAAATCAACGGATATTTGTTCCTAGCACACCACAAATTAGCATGACAAAAGAACAGAAGATTTTAGCAATAGTAATTGCGGCTACGGTTCTCTTATTTACACAGTGCTTCCGAACAATTGGCGCAGGAGAGGTAGGTATAGTTACTCGGTTTGGTGAAGTAAACCGGGAAGCGCAAAGCGGGATAGCACTCAAACTGCCATGGCCAATTGAGAAGCTGTATCGCATGGATACACGCATTCAAAAAGAACAGCAAGACACGACCGCCGCAACCTCTGACCTCCAGGACGTAAAGGCTACCTTGGCCTTAAACTACGCTCTAGATAAAAACTCTGCACTCCGTGTATTTAAAAATATTGGGCCAGAGTACAATGACCGTGTCATCACACCAACCGTACAGGAAAGCTTTAAGGCGGCAAGCGCAAAGTACACTGCCAGTGAACTGTTGACGCGACGTGCCGAAGTGAAAAATGAGGCCTTAACAGCTATAAAGAAACGTCTTGAACCGTACGGTGTAAAAATAGAAGATTTAAACATTGTTAATTTTAGCTTTAGCCCAGAATTTACCCGTGCAATCGAGGCAAAACAGGTTGCCGCGCAGCAGGCAGAACAAGCGAAGTACAACGCCGAAAAAGCCAATAATGATGCACAGGCTGACATTAATAAAGCGCGCGGTCAGGCAGAGGCGCAACGGCTTATACAGACTAGTGTTACGCCAGAAGTATTGCAGAAACTTGCCATAGAAAAATGGGATGGCAAACTACCGACGTATATGAATGGCGGCGGAGCAATCTTCAACATTCCAGTCTCGCGTTAGTAGTTCTTCAGGGCGAGGTGCGTGGCGGCGGCGAGGCCGATGACGATGACCGCTATGCGCAGCCAGTAGGAAGATACCCTTTTTGCGGCACGCGCACCAAGGTAGCCGCCGATTGTAGTTCCTACGGCCATGACTATGCCAATATGCCAGTCGACCAATCCGGTTGAATACAAGACGGCAATAGATATGAGGGAAACCAGTATGGCCGACACGTTTTTCATGGCGGCAAGCATGTGAACTTCGTGAATTTTGCCGAGCCCCAAAAACGCTAGCATAATGAATCCGTAGCCTGCCCCAAAGAATCCACCGTAAAACGTAATAGGCAGCAAGGCAACCCCTATGAGCAAAATTGGTAGCAAGTTTTTTCGGCGACCGTGGAGGTGGCTGTGCAGGTGAAAATGCAGCGAAGGCTGAAAAGCAAATAGCGCAACACCGAAAAGAATGAGTAGGGGAACCATTTTGGCAAAGTCGTTACTGGGCATGGCACGCAGTGTTAGCGCTCCGGCAAGAGCCCCAACTGCCACAAACGGCAAAATAAGAATGTACCGCTTGGGCACTTTTCGCAAAAAATTACGATAAGCAAATACGGCGGCAAGCTGACCGGGAGGTGTAATGATGTTTGCTGTAACATTGGCCACCAGGGGCGGCACACCAAGACTTAGTAGCACCGGAAAGCCTATGAGCATACCGCCGCCGGCGATTGCATTCATGGCGCCTACAACCATGCCCACGACTAATATGATGATATCTTTTTCCATTTTGGTTTCGCTTGTGCTATTAGTATAGCACCGGCCGACAGAACGGGCTAGATGAAGCGAATTACCTCGGCGTTTGGTATACCATCTACGTCTTGAAACGTTGGCTCACCCTGTATTGCGGCTTGCAGGGCAAGCCCAAATGTACCATGACTGGCTATGAGAATATTTTCGTACGGAAGCGAGCCCACAAACGCCAATGTTTCATGGGCGCGTGCGAGTACAGCAGCGAGCGTTTCCACGCCGTCAAGGTCATCTATATGCGATTCGGTATCCCACGGGGTACCTTCCAATTCACCGTACGTCCGCTCTATTACTAGTGGGTTCAAGATAATCGTATCTGCCGGAAAGCCGATTTCTTGTGCCACAATATGTGCTGTTTCATGCGCCCGGCTCAGAGGAGATGACACAATGCAATCTATGGCGAGGCCATGGGCATTTTTTCCTGCCGCCCTTGCCTGCGATCGTCCTTTTGCCGTCAGAGGCGTGTCGGTGTGGCCTGCTAATATTTTTTGCTTGTTCAGCTCACTCTGTCCGTGGCGTATAAAGTAGAGTCGTTTCATTTCCCTTGTCCTTTCCAGAGTAGCTTTATATAACTCAGAGTTAAGGTAGATAGCCCAAAGCCCAAAACAGGAACAAGTGCATTCAGCCACGGACTTACGTGAATGACGAAATGCAAGTAGGCAACCACGCAGAGGTAGGTCAGTAGCATAATGGCACCGCGTCGCACCCAGCTAGTTTCCCATGCCTTCTCTGCCTCAACTTTCTTGTTTCTGGCCTCGAGTGCTGCAACTCGTGCTTCCAGTGATGTATCTTTCATGCGTATAATTATAGTATATGAAAATAGATTTGCCGGGTGGGCGGTATGTGGTGGCGGTGAGCGGGGGAGTGGACTCGGTGGTGCTTTTGCATATGTTGGCAGGGCAAAGAGCGAAGGACAAAGGACAAAATAGAACAAACTCAGCCCTCAGCCCTCAGCCCTCAGCCCTAATTATTGCGCACTTCGACCACGGTATTCGCCTAGACTCTGTCGAGGACCGAAAGCTGGTACAAAAACTGGCCAAACAGTACGGGCTGTCTTTCGTGTATGACCGAGCGGAGTTGGGAGCGGGAGCGAGTGAGGCGACTGCCCGGGAAGCACGTTATGCGTTTCTTGCAAAAGTAAAGCAGGCGACAGGCGCCGATGCCATCATCACGGCCCACCACGAGGACGATGTGCTAGAAACCATCATCATCAACTGGCTACGCGGAACAAAAAGCAGAGGGCTCAGCTCGCTACGGTCAAGTCAGCTTGTGCGGCGGCCGCTATTAGGTATGACAAAAAAACAGATTCGGGCTTATGCGCGTTCGCACAATTTGGCGTGGCGCGAAGACAGCACAAACGCCGACGAAACATACTTACGCAACTACATTCGCAAGCATGTCGTGACAAAACTAGACGAAAAAGCCCGCGCAAAACTGCTGGAACACAGTGCAAAGGCGGCCGAACTGAACGATGCGATCACGGGCCTTGTGACGGAATATTTGCAGCGGCATACCACGCCCCAGAGTATTGACCGTTTGGCGTACCGGGAACTACCAAAAGAAGTGGCCAGGGAAGTTCTGGCAGAATGGCTGCGCCGAAACACGTCCATTGGAGTGACAACCAAACTTATCCTACGACTCGACACTGCCGTCCGCACCGGCCGAAACGGTTCACAGGTAGATATAGCCAAAGGAAATTCGCTGTATCTAGAGCGTAGCGATGCCCTCCTTCAAAATTGAGTGTAATGATTTGCCCCTATAGTCTCGCCACACTTTTTACTCGGCCGAGTAATAAGTGTGGAAAATTAGCGTGATATTGCGGAGTATGCTAATTGCAAACCAAGCATAAGCGGTGCATACTAGAATAAATGGCGGGCCGAGACAATACAGAAGAAAAACGCTTGTATGCAACGCAACTCCTCAAGGCTTGCGACGGGGACGCGCAGACTGCGCTTCAGGAGCTCAAGTTAGCGGCTAAAACCATTCGTGAGTCTAAATCATATACTCCCAAAAATAGCGAAGTTGTCGTTCATGTTGAAAATGTGAGTAAAACGTACAAAGTGGGCAAAACATCCGTTGAGGCACTCAAAGACGTGACCGTGCAGGTACACAAGGGCGAATTTGTTGCCATTACAGGCACGAGCGGCAGTGGCAAAAGCACCCTGCTTCAACTCATCGGCGGGCTCGACAAGCCATCGACCGGGGCTATCACCGTGCACAGCCAAGACCTCCAAAAATTACGCGATGGGAAGCTATCGCGCTTCCGCAACCGCACCATTGGTTTTGTGTTCCAGTTCTTTTACCTGCAACCGTTTTTGCGGCTGCAAACCAACATAGAAGTTCCGGCTATGTTCGCCCGCACCAAGCGTGCAGTCCGCGCCGAAAAAAGCAAGGAAACCGCCGAAACGGTTGGTCTCGCTGACCGTTTGCGCCACTACCCACGTGAACTGTCTGGTGGGCAAATGCAGCGAGCGGCCATAGCGCGTGCACTGCAGAATAACCCAGAGATTTTGCTCGCAGATGAACCGACCGGTAACCTTGACCATGCCAATGCTACTGCCATCTTTGACCTTTTCAAACAGATTCGTGACGAACGAGGCACTACTGTAGTGGTGGTAACTCACGATTTGGCACTAGCTGGTATGGCGGATCGATCAATTCACATGTCTGACGGGGCAATTGCATCATGATGACGCTTCGCGATAGTGTCCAATTGGCAGCAGCCAAACTACGTACTCACCGGATCCGTACTGGGATAATCCTGTTTATAGCCTCACTTCTTTTTGCCGGTATAGTTCTAGTGCTTTCTATGCTAACCGGTGCAGCACGGAGTGTACAATCTTTTGGCAGCGAAGGACTTGGTGGTCGCTTTATTGTTCAAGGGCGGCCGATAGTTGACGGTATGATTATGAATGCAGGAACTCCAGAAATATTCGAAACGCTAAAAGCACGGACTGTAACACTAAAGGCAGAAAAAAAAGCGGCCGCGAAAAAACTAAATCAAAATTATGATTCCGCAAACGACATGAACTTGCCTGTCAGCGAATATAAAAATGAGAGTGGGGGCACAGACTACTTCCTAAATAATAGCTACCCAGAAACAAAAGCGGCTCTAGACTCGTATGTCCAAAGCATTGAGCACATTAGTTTTGATGATTTCTCGAAGCTAGCAAGAAAAGCGGGTGCAAAACAGCTCTACAGAAGCTCCGGTGGTGTTAATGCTGGTAATTTCGGTATGTCACGGGAAGCTGGAGCCACATCTGTTGTACCAATCATTGATGGCAAAGAGCAAGCCATAGATCAGTCTGGTGGAAATAGTTTCAATGGGCCAAGAGGTGTAGCCACTCTTATAACGTCGGGCTGGACATATTTCGACAGTAGTTTGATGATACCATTTGTTTTACCTGGTCAGAACTTGGCCTTAGGCACAGATGGTGAGGTGCCAGTGATAGCTCCAGTAAGTGCCGCCGAGCAAATGTTGGGTCTGCCAAGTTTGCCAGCTACAGCGACAACCCAACAACGGCTGGATAGGCTGGTAACACTCCGTCGTGACATAGCCGGCAAAACAACATCGCTATGCTACCGTAATGGCTCTAGCTCTAGTTTGCTCGAGCAAGCAAAAAGCCAAGCCAAAGAAATCGCAGCCAACAAGGGCAAAGCAAATTACACAGCCCCAAGTCTACAATATGCCATACCGGTCGATCCGTGCGGCGAAATAACCGTCAAAAAAGACACACGTTCATATGAAGAGAAGAAACAAGCTGCCGATGAACTTGCATTCAAAAAACAGTACGAAAACTACCAAGACCCTGCACAGGGAATATTAAAAGTGAGAATTGTCGGGTTTGCACAAGATTTATCGTATCAGCAGGGATTTAGCGCTCGCAGCATTATCGAAAGCGTCCTACGGACTGGACTGGGCGAAGGCTGGTTTTCACCGTCAGACGCGATAGTTGAAGGTTCTATCGCCGACAAAATCCAGCCCAGCATTGCCAAAAAAACAAACGCCGAGCAAACATACTACGCTGAATTCGCTAGCTTACATGCCGCCAAACAATTTGCCAAAGAAAACAGTTGTGATAGCAAGGCGATGTTAAGTTCATCGCCAGGTATGCCCAAGCCAGGACAGAGCGATCCTCGTGTAGTCGATTGCTACAAAATGGGTAAATATTTTGATATATCACCCTTTGGTAACAACGCCAGCGCCATCGAAGATATGCGTAGAGGGGTCTGGAAGGTTATGCGTTACGTTGCTCCGGCGGTACTTTTGATAGCTAGCCTGGTGCTAATGGGTATTGTTGGTAAAATAATTGCTGATAGTCGACGCGAGACTGCTGTTTTCCGGGCGCTTGGTGCGACACGGTTCGCCATCGCTCAAATATATCTGACGTATAGTTTATTTATTGGTGTTTTTATAGTATTAATATCGTTTATTATTGGCTCGGTTGGCGCTTTGCTGTTTAGCCATAAACTGTCACCCGATGCGTCAGTTTCAGCTGTCTTAGCCTACAACGCCAGGGATATTCATAAACAGTTTAGTTTTTATGGTTTTGATCTTCAGTACGCAGCTATAATCATTGGTTTAATAGCGGCTGCTGCCATTCTTAGTACAGCGCTGCCGCTTGCGACCAATATAAGACGTAACCCAATACGTGACATGCGCGACGAAAATTAGTTTACTCATTTGCTCTATGCAATGGCCGATTGGTGTCGGGCTGCGGGGAAGGAATATACCGATGCTCCGCACCTCGGGCAGGTTGGCTGGTGCGAAATTCGTGCGAGGTAAAATTCGCCTCTGTTATTTTTACATCCCGGGTGAAAACGGTCGAAAATGTGCTGTATCTGTTGTATACTAGTTCGACATGGAGACAAAATCACCCCGTTCAAACGGTAAGCGGCCTGCGGGCAAGCGTACCGGGAAAAACATAGGCTTTATAGCCCTCATTGCACTGTTTACACTCATCGCGGTTTCGGCAATGAACCAACCGACGGCACTCAAAGAAATCCCATTCTCGCAGGCTGTCAAAGAAGCAAATGCTGGCAAGTATAACCAAATAGAAGTTAATGGTTCTCAGCTTGTTATCACAGAAAAGAACAAGGAAAAGCCAACGCTAAAGTCACGGCTTGAGGATGGCGCTACCACAGTGGACGTGGGCATCAAGAGCGACAAAGTGAAGATTACGGCCAAACCGTCTAGCTCGACCACCTCGAACATTGTCGGTTTTGGGCTGACCACCATTGTGCCAGTGCTGCTTATAGGGGCATTGCTGGTCTGGATGATGCGTAGTGCGCAGGGGCAGGGCAACCAAGCGCTTAGTTTCGGAAAATCTCGCGCCCGACTGTATGGCAACGAAAAAGACAAGGTTACCTTTAAGGAAATAGCCGGACAGGGCGAGGCCAAACAGGACCTAGAAGAAGTAGTGGAGTTCCTGAAGTTTCCCAAGAAGTTTTCGGCACTTGGCGCAAAAATTCCAAAGGGCGTACTGCTGGTCGGGCCACCCGGAACCGGCAAAACCATGCTTGCTCGTGCCGTCGCCGGCGAAGCTGGCGTGCCATTTTTCAGTATTTCTGGTTCTGAATTTGTAGAGATGTTTGTGGGCGTTGGTGCGTCACGCGTGCGTGACCTGTTTGCCAAGGCAAAGAAAAATGCACCGTGCATAATATTTGTGGATGAAATTGACGCCGTTGGCCGCCGCCGCGGCAGTGGTATGGGTGGTGGTCATGATGAGCGCGAACAAACACTCAACCAAATTTTGGTAGAAATGGATGGGTTTGAACAGGGGCAAAACGTCATAGTGCTTGCCGCTACCAACCGAGCCGATGTGCTGGACCCGGCGCTGCTTCGCCCGGGGCGTTTTGACCGCCGTGTGCTGATTGGCCTGCCAGAGCGAGCAGACCGCTTGGCGGTGCTACAGATTCACTTCAAAGACAAGCCGCTTGCCAAAGACGTTGACCTAGATGCCCTTGCCGCCAAAACGGCTGGCTCTTCCGGTGCAGACCTAGCAAACATTGCCAATGAAGCAGCGATTATTGCTGCTCGAAATAACCACAGCCAGATTACACAAGAAGATGTGACTGAAGCTTTTGAGCGCGTGGCGATTGGTCCGGAGCGCAAAAGCAAGGTTATGAACGAGAAAGAAAAAGAGCTCACCGCGTATCACGAAGCTGGGCATGCCATTGTTGGGCATGTGTTGCCAGACAGTGATGTCGTGCACAAAGTTACCATCATCCCTCGTGGCGGTACTGGCGGCGTGACTTGGTTTATCCCTCCTGAAGACAAGAGCTACCACAGCATTCTCGAATACAAAGATGTGCTGGCTCGTATGCTTGGTGGTCGCATAGCCGAGGAAATTATGTACGGGAAAGACCGCGTGACAACTGGTGCCGGCAATGATCTTCAAAAAGCCGCCGAACTGGCGCGCGAAATGGTGACCAAACAGGGTATGGGAAGTAAACTTCGTGACCAAGTGTTTCACGCCGAAGAGGGCATTATGATGGAGCGCATCATGCACGAACGCGAATACTCTGACGAAACAGCCAAAATTATTGACGAAGAAGTAGAGGCGCTCATAACAGAGGCTGCTCAGCGTGCCCGTGTGGTAATAAAAGCAAACATGGCACAGCTGAAAAAGCTAAAAGACGCCTTGCTCGAAAAAGAAACCGTCGAAGCAGCTGATGTCGCCAAACTTTTCGAAGGTTCTCACCTCCCCAAAGAAGCCGCGCTGTACTAACTGCTTGACGGCTTCCTGCAGGGCTAGCTGATACCCAATATGATATGAAAAATTATTCCAATCCAGAAGGTAGAGACATGAATCGGCTTCCATTACGGACGGGTGGCTTATGTATTGCCACCGGTGCAGTAGCCATGATGTTTGCAGCTGCATGCAGTTCTGGGGGTTTATCCCCGCGAGTTCCCATCGAAAATTACCCCTTACACCCCGGCACGCGCGCAACAATTTTCTGGGTTGGCGAGGCAGCCACAGCTGACAATGCACAAATCCCAAACAATGCCTCTGCGTGGGATGAAAATTGGCAGCGATCATATGGTGGGGTCGATAGTCCAGCCAGACGATGTGGTTACTGGGCATGTGGGTTTAGACCGAAAGAAAACCCATTCTACTTTGCTTTACCCTGTAACGACCTGGATGATGAAGGTCAGCCACTGCAAAAAGTGGTTGAGCTTGTGCAATGGGAGAAAACCAGTAACGACACTGCGTCTGTTCTGAAAAATAAGTGGATAAAAGTAAGCAATCCCGAAAATGGCAAGACAGTCTATGCACAATGGGAAGACGTTGGGCCGATGAGTGAAGATGACTGCGGCTACGTCTTTGGAGACGGTAAGCAGACACCTAAGTATAATGCAGGATTGGATCTGTCACCTGCGACCGCAGGGTATATAGGTGATACCGGAGAAACTAAGGTAACATGGAAGTTTGTTAGCGAGGGGATGGTGGAGTCGGGTCCATGGAAAGAAATCATCACACGGTCATAGCTGCACAATCCGTACATTTTATTGCACATAATTCCTAAATAGTGTATAGTAAGCTATATGGACCACGAGAGGCCGTCGCCACAATTATATTATGTTCCAGCAGATAACGCCAATAGATGTGGACCTAACCGTACAACGCGTGTACTTGCAATCACTCTTGCCATGGCAGGCCTAGTGTCTATCGCGGCCTGCGACACTGGTGCCTCTGGTCATACAGAGGCCGGTTCCGCTACGAGTTGGGGTGAACCTGTCGATAACGCGGATGCTGACAGCATAAATTATTGTGGCCGCTCCTTGGAGGCTCCCGTTTTAGCCAGTTTTAGCATAACTACTAAAGATAATGTCGACGGATTGCTCGCTGCTCTTCGTGGTAGCGATATGCGCGGTGTCTTTTTTATGACGCCAAGAACAGCCAAATTATTCGGTGGAGTTGTAGACAAAATTAGAAAAGATGGCCACTACGTGGGAATCGAGACCGAAGAAACACTCGTGACAGATACGGGTACATTGCGAGACCCTGAAATTATCGAAAAAAACTTATCAATTCCGTTTGGTCTGGCCAATACCTCTCCGCCGTTGGTCCGTCCTGCAGAAGGCGCTGGATTGCCCTTTAACGGACGGACGGTAAATAAATCGCTTGGGACGGCTGCGACAATGCGGGATATTCAGCTCTGTGGCTGGGGATGGGATGCTGGGTGGCAAGATCGCCCGGCCGATGATGTTATTGCTGGTATCCGTAGCGGAAAGACACCGCTACGCCGGGGTTTGGTGATGGAGTTCAATGGCAATAACCCGGGTACTGCCGAGGTTGTAACTGCCGTTGCCAAAGAACTACGTGGTGGCCGTATCCCATATGAGCATTTGTCGCAACCACCTCCTCGGGCTATACATGATATCGCCAAAGATGCTAATTTGACAAAAATCTATCACTTGCCCAAAGGCATACGTAACAATGATCCTGCATACGTCATGATGTGCCAGCGCGATGCCGGTGACCCAGCCGTGTTTACCTTCGATGATTTCGGTAGCCGGGCTGATGTGCTTGACCTTTTAGATGTGCTTGATCAGATTAATGCCCAGGGGATATTTTTTCTCGTAGGCGATCTCGCGGAGAAAAACCCGTCAATAGTTGCAGAGATAAAACGGCGCGGGCATATTATTGGATTTCATAGCATGTCACATGAACATCTATTGAAGTCGGATGGTACAACAGTTTCGGAAGAAGTTATCAACAATGAGCTCAATCTCCCGCCTGGATTAGTGAATACCGATCCGCCACTGTACCGTCCGGCATATGGAGATGGGCTATCATTTGATATATCCGAGGATCCCATTAGCCCTTTGATTGCGGGAATTGCCAGTAAACCACGGAATGCTGCACCTAAAGGTATGCAGCTTTGTGGTTGGTCTTGGGATAGCGACGATTGGAGACCAGACTACACGCCCGAAAAAATCGTGAAGGCTCTCGACGGAGACTCGTATACTGACCCGATGCGGCCGGGCTATCCGATGTTATGGCATATACAGTCGAAGAATGTACTAGGGGCTTTGCCACTGGTGGCAGCGGAATTGAATAGGCGAGGTATTGCGTACCAAAAACTGAGATAGTCAGAGTAATCTGAACAAAAATTTTATAGATTATATATTCGCTAATATAACCAATTCATGATAAAATTGTATTAGTGCGTCGCAATCCAGCGATAGTACATTGACAGTTGACTACAAGCCCAAGAAGGAGGTGAGCCCCAGTGGCATCACTGCGCATGGTCGCGCTCCTGCCTGCCTTTAACGAGGCAGGCGGGATTGGAGCGGCCATCGAGGCCCTCCTTACCCAAACACGTCCAGTCGACCTGGTCGTCGTCATTCCGAACGGTTGTTCGGATGATACGGCAGCGATCGCCCAGCGATACGCCGCCGCGCACGACCAGGTAGTCGTGTTCGAGCTCCCAAGGCTTGAAAACAAAAAAGCCGAGGCGCTTAACCGCGCCTGGGCCGAGTACGCCCGCGATGGCGACGTCGTCATCGCGCAAGACGCGGATTCGCGTCTTGCTCCCGACGCCTTTGAGCGTTGGGAGGCGGAGTTCCTCGCCGACCAGGCGAGAACCCACCGCGAGCGCCGCCATGGCGCACTGGCCGGGTCCAGCGCGAAGTTCAGCATGCCCGGAAAGGGTATGCTCGCCTCGCTGCAGCGTTCGGAGTTTTCGAACGCTGTCGACCGTTCGCTGCTCCGCGGTTGGACACCAGTTTCAACTGGTGCCGGCACGGCGTACGACGGCGCTGCCCTGCGCGCCCTCGTCGGCGAGTTGGGGACCGAAGGGCCTTGGCCCTACGGCACACCAACCGAAGACTACCGCCTCACCCTTCTCCTTCGGGAGCGCGGGTTCAAGACGGTGGTCTCGCCGACGGTTCGCGCCGAAACCGACCCGATGAGGTCGGTTCGCGCCCTATGGGGCCAGCGAAGAAAGTGGGGGACTGGGATCATCCAGGACCTCAGCTCGGCCGGTCTGCGCGGGTACACCGCATACGACTGGGCGCAGCAGTTTCGGCTGTGGATCGGCGTCATCATCCGCCTCATGGCGGTGACGTCGATCGTCGGACAAATCCTCATTCGTGAGGTGCTGTTCGACTGGCGCTTCTGGGCGATTCCGATCGCCCTAGAAACCGCCAAACGGATGTTCTTCGCCTCCCGAATCCACGGGAGGACAAGGAAGGACATCTTGCTGGCGGCGTCGATCGCCCCCAGCGAGCTATACGGTTGGCTGCTGACGGCATCATCCGTTAACGCCTACCGTATAGCTAGCCTTAAAAAAGTCACCGGTCGGGAAACCGACTTGTGGACTCGGCAATACCTTGCCGAGGGTCATGCTGCAGCCGCGGTGCACGTCGACACGCCGGATTCGTCCATCGACGTCGATGTGCGGGTCGGAAAGTCACACGTGGACATTCGTGTTCGCGTAACGCGTCGGCTCCGCGGCTGGCTAGTACGATGTCTAGCAGCCCTTATCGCCCTCGCGGCGATCCGCCTCGCGGCGGAGATGTTGACTTCGGTCAACATCAAGGATTGGCTGGACTTCGGAACGGTCACGTTTTTTACCGCGTTGGTTTTGTACAACGTGGCAGATTTTGTGACCATTTCACGGCTGCTTGTTCGGTGGAAAGACCACCAGCGGCCGTGAAAGGTTGATGCGCCGGGTGGTGGTATGAAGCGGCGATGCTGCTTCGGCGAGGCTTCGGCCTCCCACCACCCGGCTCCCGCCGAACCCCTGTAGTCAACTGTCATATTTCATAGCATATTAAGAATATTTCTTCTGTTCGGAAGACGAATAGTATGTATAGGCAAGGCTATACTTGGGACTAAAAGGGAAAAGTGAGACAATGGTGGGGAAGCCGCTTATGCGGTTGGTCTCACTATGGCAGGGAAAATATTTCGGAAAAAAGAAGAGCCGGTACACGACGACTCAGGGGTGGTTCTCCTGCTGCAGGTGCCACGCACCAACGATAAAAAAGAACTGGCGGCCGAGCAAATGTTCGCCAGCCTGCACGGGCTACTTACCATACCCACACCGGGTATCTTAAAGGCGGCCAAACGCGAACGGCTTAGTTTTGAAATAGCCGTGCGCGGAAAACGGATTGGGTTTTATGTGTGGGTACCGCGCTACCTAGTAAGTTACGTGGAAGAACAAATTTATGCACAGTATCCCACAGTCCATATAACTGAAGTGGAAGATTATGCGGCGCATAATCCCGAGGAGCAGTATTCGACCCAGCTTGTGACCGAACTGCGATTTACAGGGAATAATGCTTTGCCCATCAAGACTTTTCAAAGTTTTGAGGTAGACCCACTTGCGGCCATTACCGCGACGCTTGCCAAGTTTAGCGATGACGAGGAGGCGTGGCTGCAGCTACTCATTCGTCCCGCCAGCCAAAACTGGCATAGAGCCAGCGAACGCTATGTTGCCAAGATGAAAGGGCAGTCTAGCATGACAACCACCGGCATGCTTAGTGTGCTGTGGGCACCACCAGAAACGAAAGCAGATGCCGCCAAACTAACCGACGACCAGCAAACGCGTATAAGTGCCGCAGAACAAAAAACCCAGAAGTTGGCGTTTGAAACTCAGGTGCGGATTGTTTACCGGGGGAATACTCTGAAACAGCAGGCGCAGTTGCAAATGCAGTCAATCGTCGCTAGTTACAAGCAGTTCAATAGTACATACCTGAATGGCTTTGAGGCCAAGCGGATTATTGATGATCCATTTCTGATTGCACATTTTCGCAGTCGGGCGTTTAACAAGGTCGGGTTTATGTGCAATATTGAAGAAGTTGCCACCCTGTATCACTTGCCGCACACCACGGTAGAAACGCCGTACATTATGTGGGCAACCAGTCAAACGGCCGAGCCGCCAGCAAACCTCCCCGTTGTCTCAGCGGCTACGCAGGATACGCTCAGTCCCCTCGCTGCCACGAACTTTCGTGGACACAACACTATGTTTGGCATGCCGCGCACCGACCGAGGCCGACATTTGTACATTATTGGGCAGACGGGTACGGGTAAATCAGGCCTCCTTGAGCTGCTCACTATCTCCGACATATATAGTCCCTACGGTTTTGCGGTTATCGATCCGCATGGTGACTATGCTCAAAATATATTAAAACGAATACCGCCCGAACGCGCGGCCGATGTCGTTTACTTCAACCCTGCTGACACAGATTTTCCTATGGGTTTCAACCCACTCGAAATCTACGACCCAAAGCTTAAAACCCACACATCATCTGAGCTGATTGGTGTTATTAAGCGCATGTTTGAGTATAGCTGGGGGCCACGGCTCGAATACATTTTGCGCTATTGTCTGCTCGCCCTGCTCGATTATCCGCAAGCGACCATGCTAGACATAACCCGCATGCTCACCGAAAAAAAATTCCGCAGCGATGTGCTCCAGTATGTTACTGACCCAGTGGTACGCAATTTCTGGACGATTGAATTCGCAAGCTGGAACGAAAAATTCATGACCGAAGCGGTTGCGCCCATTTTAAACAAAGTCGGCGCGTTTACGGCAAATCCGCTCGTGCGTAACATTATCGGCCAGCCCAAGAGCAGCTTCAATATCCGACAGATTATGGATGAACGGAAAATCTTGGTCGTCAACCTGAGCCGTGGACTTGTTGGCGAAGACAACGCGGCGCTACTTGGTGCGCTGCTTGTAACAAAAGTGCAAATGGCGGCAATGTCTCGGGCAGATATACAAGGAGAGCAACGCACACCATTCTACCTGTACGTCGATGAGTTCCAGAATTTTGCGACCGATTCGTTTGCTACCATCCTGAGCGAAGCACGCAAATATGGCCTAAACCTCACCGTTGCAAACCAGTATATTGCCCAAATGCTGCCAGAGGTAAGGGACGCGGTATTTGGTAACGTCGGGTCTATCATTAGTTTCCGAACCAGCGCAGACGATGCGAGCACTATGATGAAATATTTTGAGCCGAAGTTTACCGACCACGACATGGTTCACATGCACAACCGCCACTTTGCGGTGAGCATGACCATAGGGGGAGAAAAAGTCCAAGCGTTCTCCGCCATAAGCTTAAATCTGCCCGGGTTTCCGTTTGATTATAGCCAGCATATTATTGACCATAGTCGCTCGCTGTATGCGCAGCAGAGAAGCGCCGTAGAACGGTTTATTGGTGAGCGCTACGGCCTCTCCGGGTCGGTCGTGGCTGTACCTCAGGCAAAACCATCAGTCACGCCAGCTAGCGGGGTTACGCAGCCCAAAACAGAGCCCGCAACAAACCAGAAGTTAACAAGTGTTGTAAAAACGGTTATTTCCTCAAGCCCAACAGAGGAGGAGCCAGCAAAGACCAAACGCAAAAGGGTTCGGAAGCGCAAAAAAACATCTACTCCTGCTGTATCGTCCGAACGCACAGAGGATGGTGTTTTGTCTGAAGAGCATGTTGTTCATTTAAAGTGAGTGACTTCATGCCCGCCGGAGAGCTATACTAGATACAGATATGCGAATAGCGACACGAAAATGGAAACGTATCAGTTTCGGCAATGCCGCTATGCTGCTCATGGGAGCGGCCCTTATTTCCCAAGTTCTCGGGTTTTTTCGGACCAAATTGGTGAATGCAAACTACGGTGACCTCGCGATAACCGACCCACAAAACGCCGGGGTATACTTTGCGGCATTTGTGTTGCCAGACTTCTTTTTCTTTATCATTGCAGCAGGTGCTCTTGGTGTGGCAGTTATGCCTTATCTGAATGACAAATTGGCAAAGGGTGACCGGCGGGGTGTTTGGGAGCTGGCAACGAGCCTGATTAATTTCCTTGGCATATTTTTGGCAATCGTCGGTGTATTTATGTTTATATTTGCTGACGTGCTTGCGAAGAAGCTCACGCACGGTTACACCGCAGAGCAGCTCCACAATGTCGCAACCATGATGCGGATACTTGCGCTGAACCCAATGTTATTTACCATTTCGGGCATAATTGCTTCGACCCAACAGGTTTTTGGCAGGTTTTTCTTCTATGCAACAGCGCCCATATTCTATAACGTCAGTATTATTGTCAGCTTGTATATATTTAAAGATAGCGTTGGCATAGTCGGGCTTGCTATAGGTGCGGCAATTGGCGCACTTTTACAACTGCTGGTTATACTGATTGGTGTTTCGGGGCTTGGCTTTCATTGGTCGCCGTCTATCAAACGCTCACACGATTTTCGTTCCATGCTGAAACAGTTGCCACCACGGTCGCTGGACCAAGGCCTTGACCAAGTTCAGAGTATTGTCGAAACAAATCTCGCATCTGCGCAGCAGCTTGGCGGGGCAAAAGCTGTTGCCGACTACAACACCGCGTATGTGCTGCACACTGCACCAATCTTGCTCATAGGTACTGCCATATCTACAGCAGTGTTCCCGCGTCTCAACGCGCGCTTAAGCCAGGGCAGGCCCGACTTATTCCGGCAAGATTTTCTTCGCACGCTACGGCTCATCATATGGATAATCTTGCCAGTTGTGGTTATTAGCTTTTTTGGTCGAGGCTACCTGGCGCGCCTAATTTTTTCGCGGAATACCAGTGGTGACATTGCCATCATTTTTGGTGCGTTGTGTGTAGCAATACTGTTTAGAACCATTTTTGCCATTATTTCGCGCTGGTTTTACGCCCAGAAAGACACTCGAACACCGCTCGTTGTCTCTATATTTGTAATTGGCCTTAACGTTATTTTGGCATATGAACTTTCACGTCCGTATAGTTATGGAGTAGTTGGACTAGCCATAGCCCAGTCCATTGTGGCGGCCGTGGAAGTAACTGTGCTTGGCGCCATTATGCTCAAACGTGACCGTAAGTTGTTTGACGGAGAGTTTTGGAGCGGTATATTCCGCATAATATCGGTGACGGGCTTTAGTCTTGTGGCCGGGTTCATAGCTGTCCAATTCCTGCCGCTTATGACGGCCGATAAAGGGCTCGTTTTATTGTACAAACTAAGCGCAATTGCTGGCGCGACTATTACGACACACCTGGTCGTTTCGGCACTATTTGGGCTTAGTGAAGCACGGGAATTCTTTGCATCGGTGAAGCGCTTTGTTATGAAACCACTCAAAATAGAATATTAAAACCGCCTCACCTCTGTTATACTGTCCAGAACATGGATCAGTCTAAGATAAGAAACTTCTGCATTATTGCCCATATTGAACAAATTCAAGACACCCGTCCCGGGTTTCTCGACGCGCGGGCAAAAAGACGTGACTTTTTGTCCGGCTGCTGTTCCTGGTCGGAGGTATCTGATGGATCAGTCTAAGATAAGAAACTTCTGCATTATTGCCCATATAGATCACGGGAAGTCGACGCTGGCTGACCGGTTGCTCGAGCTAACCGGAACAGTCGAGATACGCAATATGAAAGCACAGCTACTCGACCGCATGGATTTGGAGCGTGAGAAGGGCATTACCATTAAACTCGCTCCTGTGCGTATGGAGTATCAGGGTCACGAGCTGAACCTTATCGATACCCCGGGTCATGTAGACTTTAGCTACGAAGTGAGCCGTAGTCTGCAGGCATGTGAAGGTGCGCTACTGGTCGTGGATGCTAGCCAGGGCATACAGGCGCAAACGCTTGCAAATGTGTACCTCGCCATGGAGCAAGATTTGCACATCATTCCAGTGCTCAACAAAATTGACCTGCCAGCTGCCGATGTCGAAAAGGTTAGCCGCGAAGTGATTGCGTTGCTTGGCTGCACCAAAGAGGACATCCTCCTCATCTCCGCCAAAACCGGGGAAGGCGTCGACGCCGTCCTAAAGAAAATTGTTGCCGAAATCCCCGCTCCCACCACCCTAAGAGGACTGTCCTCTGAAACTGAATGGGGTGAAGGTGACAGAGGGGAAAGTGCGGTCCCGGGTGAAAAAGGTCGTCCCACGCGCGCCTTAATATTTGATTCCTACTACGACGATTACCGCGGTGTCATTCTGTACGTGCGGTTGTTTGATGGGGCAATCACAAAAAACGCTGGCATTAAAATGATGGCAACAGGCGCGCATGGCTTGGCGCTTGAGGTCGGTGCACTCACACCGGAAATGACCGCACGGCCCAGCCTGCAGGTGGGCGAAATCGGCTATATAGTCACCAACCTAAAATCAACCCGTGAAGCAAAGGTCGGTGACACAATTACGCTGATGTCCCAGCCTGCCGTACAAGCACTGCCAGGCTACCGCAATGTCCAGCCGTTTGTATACGCGGGCTTTTTCCCAGAGTCAAACGAATACTACCAAGAACTGAAGGATGCTATAGAAAAACTAAGCCTGAGTGATTCTGCTCTACAGTTTGCGCCAGAAAACTCACCAGTACTTGGGTTTGGCGTGCGTATTGGTTTCTTAGGCTTGCTCCACATGGATATAATCCGCGAGCGGCTGGAGCGCGAATATAACCTTGAGCTTGTCGTTACTAACCCAAGCACCGACTACCAGGTAACGCTCATTAGTGGCGCAGAGATAGATATCAAATCTGCCGCCGACTTACCCGAACCGACCAAAATTGCTGAAATTCGTGAGCCATGGATAAAGGGTGAGATAGTTGTGCCGCAAACGTACGTTGGCCCGGTAATTCAGCTCATAAGTAGCAAGCGCGGCCTGCAAAAAAACCTCAGCTACATGGAAGACCGAGCGCTCGTGAGCTTTGAAGCACCGCTTGCGAACCTGCTGACCGATTTTTACGACCAGCTCAAAAGCATAACCAGCGGCTATGGTAGTTTTAACTACGAGCTCGATGATTACCGCGCCGAAGACCTCGTGAAAGTTGACTTTTACGTTGCCGGAGAAATGGTATCGTCACTGAGTGTTATGGCGCATCGCAGCGAAAGCCAAAAACTTGGTCGTGACGTGGTGGCAAAGCTAAAGGAAGTTATTCCCCGCCAGAACTTCCAGGTTGCTTTGCAGGCTGGCATAAACGGTCGCTTCATCGCCCGTGAAGACATATCAGCTTATAGGAAAGACGTCACAATTGGACTCTATGGTGGCGATGTTTCACGCAAGAAAAAGGTCCTCGCCAAACAAGCGAAAGGCAAAAAACGCATGAAACGCTTCGGTAAAGTCGACATCCCATCCGAAGCCTTTACCGTCATGCTCAAGCGAGATTAATGATGACAGAAAAACCTGATATAACAATAGGAAAACTGCACATATGGGTGCACGGCAAAGAATTTCCAAGCCTCAATTTGACGGAACAAAATTCTTATGATGATGCCGGCTGGTTGCGTGCCACCATTTCATATCGCACCGCGTGTTCTACGGTGGAGATTAGTGGAGCTGCGCTGCACCACTGTGACCTGAAGGCATTGCAAGATGACTGTCAGAAATTGCATACGAATGGTCACGGCCTGCTCCAATTCGGTACCCTCGAGCCACATCTTCATGTTGAGCTCAAATCTGATTCACTAGGACACTTAAAAGGTGTGATTGTTCTTCGGCCCGACCCAGTGTATGAAAAACACGAGTATGTCGTAGAGGATTTAGACCTAAGCTATTTGCCGAAAATAATTTCTGAATGCAAGGATGCTATCATTACTCATTTTCCGGAGACAGTTAAAACCAAGTAAAACCCATATCTGTTAATAATCCGTCCCGGGTGAAATCAGGTATTTTGGAGTGTTTTTAGGTCATTGACGATTTCGGCGGCATGTGTGCTGGGGTCAACGCCGTGGTACTCTTTTGCAATCATACCCTCGGGGTTTATGAGGAACGTGTTGCGTTTGGTGCCCAGCAAGGTTTTCCCCCAGAAAAACTTTGGGTCCCACGAGTCATAGGCAGCAGCAACGGCGTGGTCGGGGTCACTAAGTAAGGTAAAATTTAAGCCGTGCTTCTCGGCAAACTTACGGTGGCTTTCTGGCGAGTCTTTGCTAACGCCAAGCACAACGGCATTGCCAAATTCGGCTATGGCTTCACGCGTATCGCGAAAACCACAGGCTTCTACGGTGCAGCCGGGTGTTTCGTCTTTCGGGTAAAAATACAGCACCACCCACTTTCCGCGGTAATCATGCAGCGAATGATTTTCGCTGTTTTGGTCTAGGAGGGTAAAGTCTGGGGCTTGCTTCATGACAGTTACTGTACCACAAAGAACAGGTTCGCCCTGCCATGACTCGCTGAAAAGTAACCTGACGTTTGGTTTGACGTCCCATTCCTGCTATAACTACTACATGCAAGACGACATAAAACAACTGATTCAAAACTATCATCCCAGCCAAGATACTGTCGAGACCTTACGCCGCCAACGTCTGGTCATCTTTGCCGGGACGGCGGGTGCCGGGAAGAATTCTGTCATGAATGGCATGATGAAGTCGGGTAAATACCACGATATTGTCACAAGTACCACGCGCCAGCCACGCGAAAACAATGGCGTTATGGAGCGTGATGGCATAGATTACCATTTCCTTGCGCAGGAACAAGCCGCAGAGAAGCTGCGCAACGGTGAATATATTGAGGTAGCCTTTGTGCACGAGTATATTTACGGCGTGCTTGCAAGTGAAATTCGTAAAGCCGAAGAGGCTGGTAAGCAACCGATTATCGATGTAGATGTACAGGGCGTGCATACTTTTAAGTCACTTTCAGACAATGTCATTGCCATATTTGTTGTCCCGCCCAGCTATGAGGTGTGGATGGAGCGAATCAAAAGGCGCTACGATACTGAGGAAGATTTCAACGAAGCTTGGCCTGCACGACGAGCAAGTGCCATTAAAGAACTGGAAGATGCTCTGAGCCAGCCATATTACCACTTTCTTATAAATGAAGACCTTGACCAGGCCGTTCACTCGGCCGAAGGCATTGCTCAACACGATGACAAATTCAGCCAAATAGACAAGAGCTACCGTGTGTGGGTAGAACGCATTTTGCACGACCTCAAAAACCACAACTAAGATTAATGCAGGTTCTCGCGCCCGCATTAATCTCGCTGAGTATAACTTTCCATTCCTGTCATCCTTAGGTCAAGCCGAGGGATCTTCTAAATGCGGGCTCTCGCGCTCGCCCAGCGAGAAACTTTTTTCGTGGCAAAAAAGTTTCACAAAAAAGCCAGGCATATCTCCACCCTCTCGGCATCTGTTGTCAACAAGCACAATGCGAGAACACTAATTGGATACGCATTTTCGCTAATATTGTGTTGCTTCACAACAGCTGAACCGGGACGTTTCCGCAGTGCCAATTCTGATTGTATCGCTTACGCGATGATTTAATAATGCGGTCTGACGACCGCGTGCAGGCTAGATGTTTCATGTTTCAATTCTTATCTCTTGTCTCATATCCCTTAACTCTATGTCGAGTCCTTAGCACTCTGGACTTTTGAGTGCCAGTTTGATAAACTTATACCATTAAAAATGAATAGGGAAAAGAGCAGCCCGAGCAAAAATCGCATTTTTTGCCCGGCGCGTTGAGAAAAACCGTAGGTTTGTCTCAAGGAGATGTCATGAGTCCTAGGCAAAAGCAAATACTCACAGCCATTATCGAGCAGTATGCCGAAGTGGCCGTGCCGGTCGGTAGTAGCTTACTTGCTAAAGTATTTGGCGTGTCTAGCGCAACCATTCGTGCTGAGATGGCGGAGCTTGAGGTGCTTGGCTTTATACGGCAGCCCCACACCAGCGCCGGGCGCATACCAACAGACAAAGGCTACCGTTTTTATGTAAACAACCTCGCCGAGGCAGACGAAAAACAGCCAGAACGTGGCGCGGAACGCGCCCTCGCGGCACGACTCGAAGGCGGTGGATTGCCTGAACGTGCTATTCGTAATGCGGTCGATACGCTCGTTGAGCTTACTCATAATCTCGGTCTCGCCACCATTGGCAACCAACTGTACATTTCTGGCCTCAGTAACCTCTTTGGTCAGCCCGAATTTCACGACGGAGCCCAGGTGCAACAGGTAGCGCGTTTACTCGATAACCTCGAGCCGTGGCTCCGCGAGGCCGCGCCCAACCAGCCGCTCAGCGTCTACATTGGTGCCGAAAACCCCATCGGCCGCAGTGCCGATGTGAGCCTCATTATCAGCCGTTTCCGCAGCCCTTTTAGCGACCATAGCTACATAGGCACGCTTGGCCCGACCCGCCAAAGCTACCGCGACGTCATGTCCCTCGTCGCCCACGCCGGAAAAACCCTGGAGGAAGTATTGTAGCTATGACTTTCCCAGAGGGTCGTCCCAAAGATGAATTCATTGGCTACATTCTTGGTCATGCGAACGATGATCCACCAGGCACATTTGCGCGTGTTTCCGGTAAGGCTATGCCTGGAGCACGCCTGATGGAAAGAAACGGTGCCCTACTAGATACCGTGAAACCAGCCGCGGAAATATACGATGAAGTCAGAGAAATTACTGAAGGAGAGTAAAAATACATCACCATGGTAGATAAAAAGAAGACCGATAAAAATATTGATTACGCACAAGTAGCCGAGCAGTTAGCGGCTGAAAATGCCCAGCTTACCGAAGCACTCCAGCGGGAGCGGGCCGATCGTTCGACAGTGAAGGCAAGTGTGGTGAAAGACCTGCTGCCTATCATTGACAACTTTGAGCGCGCGCTAAAGCATGTTCCGAAAGACCTTGAAGGAAATGAATACGTTAAAGGTATAGAGGGTATCGTAAGGCAGTTCGAGAAAACCCTTGCCAATATAGGTGTCGAGCGCATCAAGACCGTTGGCGAGCCGTTTGACCCGCATCTGCACGAGGCCGTCAGTATGGAAGAGGGTGACGGCAAGCAAGAAGTGGTGAGTGAAGAGCTTCAAAGTGGTTACCGCCTGGGTGACGATGTCATCCGCCACGCCATGGTCCGCGTGAAATGCTAGACTCTGGTCGAATCCTTACGCAAGACTCAAAGAGAAAGCCCAGACGGGAGCACAGTATTAGAGCTACTAAAAATCCCAACAGAACATTGGAAAGCTGTGCACGGGGATACGCTGAATATAGAAAACGCCAGGATTGGCATACGAGTCACAAAAGTCCTAGGCCCAAGAGAATGGCTGGCGGTAACGTTGTATGGGAAGTTGTTGAGTCAGCGTCTAGGGGGGATGGTCGATGTAGTTTTCCCCGGTCCAGTGATATATATGGGTGGGGTGCCCTTTGACGGCAAGGCTCCAATGCTATCGAAGCCCGAGAGGGATAGAATCCTTTTAGAGGTCAGTTAAAGCGTAGAAGCCTTACATAGTAAACTGCAGTAGAGGTAAATAGATTTGACGCCAACATGTATTTTTCGTAGGACTTTTGTTCACTAGCCATAAGCTGTTACAATAATCTAATAATATAAAGGGTTAGCACATGCCATTTACTGGAACAGGTACGGGAATACAAAACGCCAACGACGTTTTCTTTAGCGGTCTCGCGCAAGACAATGTACTTCGATACAACAGTACGACGGCCAAGTGGAACAATCTTGCGTTAAACGTGGGAGCCGCGGATATTACCGATGGAGTAATAACCGAGCCTAAGCTTGCGGTGGCAAATAGCCCTACAGCAAATCAAGTTTTAAGCTGGAATGGTTCGGCTTTAGCATGGGTTACCCCCGCGGGCGGTACGGTCTCTGGCCAGTCGGCCCGCTCGGCGTTGGCTGTTGTCTATGCCTCGACGGTGCCAAGCGGTGTCAAACCAAGCGCGACCGATGCCGCCCAGTTTGTCTGGGTGTGCGATGGTACGTCTGATGACGTAGAAATAAACGCTGCACTTTCGGCGGTCGCGGCACAAGGGCGTGGCAAGGTGCAATTGGTCGGCAACCTGTTCTCAATTTCTGCGACTATCGCGATGCAGACAGGAGTCTGGTTGAGCGGTGAGGGTATGGGAACGATTCTGAGCGCCGCCACAGCCATAAATGATGGTGTGATCATGCTTGCCGACAATACTGTTCACGCAACCAAGCTTTCGGACTTGTCTATCAACGGAACGGGCAAAGCGGTTCATGGCATACATTATCTAGAAGACACTGCTGGTTTATTTACAAGTACGCCGTCAACAAGTCCTGATCCGGCACATATCATCGATAGCCTGTATATATACTCTTGCGGAACGGCAACGTTTGGCGGCTATGGCATGTGGATGCAAGGTTCGGCTCTCCGTGCGGGTAAATATTCAAACATTCGCATACTCGATTGTTCCGGTGGCGGGGTATTTTGTGATTTGTCGCCGGATAGCCACTACACGAATATCGAATGTGGTTCATGTGGCAAAAATGGCCCGGCTTATAGTGAAGTTATAACGGCTCCCATAGGCCATGCCTTTTATGTATCTGGGAGTAATAACATGTTCACCCAGTGTAAAGGGTGGTATGCCCGTGGTGCGGGTTTTTATAACAAAGGTGTTCGCAATCAGTATGTGAATTGCCAGGCCCAAGACAATTATTCGTACGGTTTTCACTTGTCTTACGGCAAAATATCACTCGTTGGCTGTCACGCCGACTCTAACGGCCAAGCGAGCGGCGCAAGCGGTATGGGCCGGGCCGGGTTCTACCTAGCCGGAGATACTATCGTCATGGGTAATTGTATGGCCTACGACAAAGCAGAAGGCGGCACTGCGTGGGAGCAGCAATGGGGTTTCAAATTTGTGAGTAATTTGCCGTACTCAAGGGTGACGGGTTGTGCAACCTATGGCAATGGTCTAACAACCTCTGGGGGTAGTCAGACCGGCACCATTGCAGCGACGACGACTGTTGACATTCAGGCCGATGTCAACGGCGGCTAAAGTTCACAATGGTAAACGGCGAG
>JBGAWL010000060.1:0-3804 GCA_044227625.1 Saccharimonadales bacterium (SeqCode)
GCTTGCCCGCTCGGATTCACCACTTCAAGCGAACGGGCGCTGTGGTCGCGCTTTATAAGGTGACCGCGTTTGATAAGATTGCCCACGTGCAGTGCCACCGTCGCAACAGATGTATAGTTTAGCCCGCTCATGATTTCGCGGTAGCTGGGGCTATACCCATGCTCGGCAATAAACTGCTCTATGAACGCAAGGAGCTCCTTTTGTTTTTTGGTCGGCCGCACCAGCTTCACCTGGGATTGACTTGCATCAGATATGTTCTTCGCCTCATTTGTTTGCTTTTCGTTCATGTGTACTATTATGTCACACTTTACGATAAGACTATGGTGTGAGACACTACGCCAGAGGAGATGCACGTGAAGGAAACAGATACTCTTTCGCCTATACATATTTTTAAGGAACTAGAGCGGCTTATAACAAAAACAGATGTCTACCCTCTAGAAAAAGACAACTTAATTATCCAGCAAGATGCGTTTGCGAGATTGGGGAGCGTTGATAACGAAACTGGTAGCGGGGAGCCGTTTGCTACCCTAGAACTCGGAAAAAAAGAAAGCGATAAGGCGCTACGATACGCGCTTACGCTTGCGGACCTGGGATTTTTACTTGATATAGAGGGCTGGGGCCAGATGCAGTTTTCGTATAGTACTATTGGCAAAACAAATAATTCGGCTGCAAGAGCAATTTTTGCAACACTGTCGTGCCTCGCGAATGGGCAAGTGTTTGTGCTCCACACCGTGCGTGGTGAACGCCTATGTGCAGCTGAGTTAGTTTTCCGCGAAAAAGCGGCGAATCAGCCTACTTTGCTCGCTATTCAGGGAAACTATCCGAAATTTCTTAAGAGCGGAAGCGAGGAGGATTATGAGGTACACATCCTTAAGAACGCATACCATACTCCTCTCTATTCACTGAAAGATGCCACGCTGCTCCGAGCAGAAAAATCAGACGGCTCAGCGCTTGAACTGCCTAGAGTTTACGCAAAAAATGCATTAACACCACTAACAAAACAGTCCTACACCGACCTTATGAGTGTTGCGGGCAATGATTTAATCGGCGTGAAGGACGATAAAGAGCTCGAACAAACACTCTTTCGTATGCCCGAATATTGGATTATTGGTGCATTTCTCGGTGTCGCTGTCTACTTCTTGGTTTTGCGGCAATTCAATGCGCCAGTTTATCTGGCAGGTTTGCTTGGATTTATTGGCAGCGGTTATTTCACCGCAAAGGTGATGTTCTACAAAGAGGAGCTACGGTTGACAGACCGAAAAACATGGCTGACATATACCTCTGATTTCCTAGGAAAACTCCTCCGTCTCGAGTATGTATACGCATTTACATTGTTTGGAGTGGTTGTATCGACGAGTTTCCCTATATACATCCTGAAAGATTCAGGTAAACTCGTACAGCTCTATGAGCTCGCAGACGTAACAACACCATGGGTTTCGAGTGTCTTTTTCCTCTTGGTTGGTGCGTTTGCACTTGCTCTGCAAAAGCATTGGCTTGCACGATTCTCGAGTGCCGTCCTAGGATGCATAAGTATAGTTGGGTTATTCATAGCGAATAGTCTGACGGACACCTCAGGAAAAGTAGCAACCCCAGAGCCACAAACCACTATAGCTATCGCCCTCTACCTGCTCACCGTTTCCCTTGCCATTGCTGTAGCCATCCAGACATGGCGCTCTCGTAAAAAGAATGCTCCGGCTACCTCACTTTAAACACCCAGTGTTTGTACCAGAGCCATTTCCAGATAGTGAAGAAAATGCTGGAGATCCAGAGGCCAAGGAATGGGGTAACCCCAAGCCACTTCAGGCCGCCAACAATAGCGTAGTCTATAGGGATATTGAAGAGACTGAACGGCACAAATTTTTTCAGCACTTTTTTGTGCCCCTGCTGACGCGCCACATCGCTAAACGCCAGATAGTGCTGGATAAGATAATTCAGCGACCAGCCTATAAGGTCGGCAATCCCCTTTGCAACAAGCCAATGCCAGTGCAATAGACCATAGAGAAGAGAAAATACTAGGTAGCCACTTACGAAGAATGCAGCACCCCCGAGGTTGAAATAGATAAATTGCAATAGGCCTCTTCGGTTTGGTATATGAGACGCAAGACTACGCGCATGATATTCGAACATCTAGGCACGTTCTTTCTGCGGAGCCCCCGCCAGCGCAATGCCCGCCAAACCCCACCACATATACGCCAACGTCACGTCAGCCCACGCGTAGGAGAGCATGTTTACCGCGGATAATCCGGCGAAGGTTGCCAGCAAAGCCCGAGAAAAAGTATTACGCCGTTCGTAAAGGGCCCGAGCGAGCCAGTAGCAAAGTATGACGAAAATGCCGAGGCCAAGCCACCCTGTTTCTTGCCCAACGGAAAGAAAGTAATTTTCGCTGTTGCGGGCGGGTGTTGTGTCTTCAAGCATCGAGGCTGGTCCTGCCGTCCCAGGTCCCCTGCCAAACGGTTCGGTTACAACATCTTCGACACCTTCTCGAAGGGCAAAAAGCCTATTCTCATTTGATGTCTGTGAGGCTGTAGAGTTGTCGTTCACGTGCAGAATGACATTCTTAAACCCCTGATTGTTTTGGGTGAGCAAAATACCGGCGAACAACACAAACAATGCCGCTACCGAGGATACAGACACCAGTCGAGTGTTCAACGCCAACCGCTTACTTACCGCAAACCACACCAATCCAGCCACCACCAGCCCCACCCACGCACTGCGCGAAAAACTAAGGTACAGCGCCGCTCCGGCTACCGCGAGCAGCAAATATTTACGAGCCCTCCGTCGCATGAAAACCCACACGAGGAATATGCCAAAAAGCACATAGGCGCCGAGGGGGTTTGGGCCGCGCAGCGTCGACTGAGCTCGGATGGTTGCGGTGTCCTGGTTAATTGTTTGTATTGGCACAATGGTGACGCCCTTTTCATAGCCCACATGCTTCAGAAAATCCGGTGGCAAAACAAAAAATTGCAACACGGCAAAAGTGGAGACGATAGCAAGGGGAACGAATACCAGTTTTTTCCAGTGCCTTACCAGCCACCTACGTTCAAGGGAGACCGCGTAGACCAGCACGAACCAAACAATGGGGCGAAGACTGAGCAACAGCCCATAGCTTGCTGGACGCAGACCGACATTTCCGCGCAGGGCCGAAGCGGCGACATACAAAATGGAGAGAAGTATATAGAGAAGAATTGGCCATCCCAGGTGAAATTGGGATAGGCCACGCCACACCCTCCGAATGCGCCCGCTTGCCAAGAACCACAAACTGAGACCAAGGACGGCCACTTCCGGCCAAAGCCTCAGCAATGTATAGTGGCCAACTAGCGTAGAGGCCCATACCGTCAACAAGGCGTGCACAGGGACAACCGCCAGCACAAAAGCGACAACATAATCAGGTAGTCTAGTGCCGAGGTGGCGCTTGACAGACTGGTGCCTGGTAGCGCCCTTTGGCCCTTGCCCTTTGCCCTTTGCCCTATCCATATGCCCTTAGTATACCAGCGGGTTTGGGTGTTTCAGTGATGACCGATATACTTATAGTCAATGAATGTGCGACCAATTGTATTGACCGGCTCAATAGCCATAGACCGGATTATGAGTTTCTCTGGCTCGTATGAGGATTATCTCCATGCCGAAAAACTTGATAGCGTGTCCGTTTCAATCTTTCTCGATAGCCTGCGTGACACGTACGGCGGGGTAGCAGCAAATATAGCGTACACGCTGTCGTTGCTGGGCAACGAACCGTACCTGCTTGGCTCGGTCGGACCAGATGCAGTAGAGTACATGGAGAAGCTTGCGCGGCATGGGGTGAAC
>JBGAWL010000061.1:0-3736 GCA_044227625.1 Saccharimonadales bacterium (SeqCode)
CATACAATACCATATTTTTCCGTTTCAAAGGACTGTCCTTTGAAAAGTGGTTTGCGGTTATGGTTTTTGATATACTGTGGGGAATGCGGGTATCAGATAGTTTGGTGGAGAAGCTACTGGCATCGACTGGTAAGTTTACGGACGAACAGCTTGAGGCACTCCGCAAGCAAGAAAGAAGCGAAAAAAAGCCCCTGCAAGACGTGGTAGTCAGTAGTAATACGCTGAGTGAAAAAGAACTTACTCAGCTGTATGCCGCAGAGGTAGATGTTCCTTTTGTAGAATTTGTGGCGCGTGACCTTCCCAGAGAGATTGTTGAGTTGATACCAGAGCGAGTAGCACGGCAACACCGGGCGATTGCCTTCCAGACCGGCGAAGACGGCGTGGTATTCATTGCCATGGAAGATCCCGATGACGTGCCGGCAATAAGCTTTCTCCAAAAGCAACTCGGTAAACCGGTTCGGGTACATCTCGCGACAACGACGACAATTCAGAGTGCACTTGACCTATACAACGGCGACGCGAGCAATGTTGGGAGCGAAATAGAAAAAGTTATCGCCATTCAAGAAAAAAATGATGCCGATGAGGTAGTTGACAAAGCCGACGTGGCCGAAGATTCACCCATTGCTCAGACCGTAAACCTCATCATTGACTACGGGGTGAAAAACAGTGCCAGCGACATTCACATTGAACCTCGAGAAAATTTTGTTGTAGTACGGTACCGTGTAGACGGCATACTACGCGAAGTGAATAAGCTCCCACGAAAAGTTCTTGGCGCACTCGTGTCACGCATAAAAATTCTCGCAAACCTCAAAATTGACGAACATCGCGCACCACAAGACGGACGCTTCAAAATAGTCGTGAGCAACCACGTCTACGCGCTTCGTGTTTCAACGCTCCCCATTGTAGACGGCGAAAAAGTTGTTATGCGAATTCTGGACGAGTCAAGTAAGCCGGCAACGCTCGAAGATTTGGGCTACTGGGGAGGCGCACTCGAGGCAGTGCAGCAGGCAATCGTTCAGCCACATGGCATGGTATTGGTCACGGGCCCAACTGGCTCTGGTAAGTCTACTAGCCTCTTTAGTGTCCTTAGTATGCTTAATAGCCCCGGGGTAAATATCAGTACCGTGGAAGACCCTGTGGAGTACCGTATATTTGGCGCGAATCAGACGCAGGTGAACCCACTTGCTGGTATGACGTTTAGCAGCGGCTTGCGTGCACTGCTTCGCCAAGACCCGAACATCATTATGGTGGGAGAAATTCGCGACGGCGAAACTGCGGACCTCGCCGTCCAAGCGGCGCTCACGGGCCACCTCGTATTTAGCACGCTGCACACAAACAACGCTGCAACCTGCCTACCTCGTTTACTCGATATGAAGATTGAGCCATTTCTTATTGCAAGCACTGTCAGAATTGTTGTTGGACAGCGTCTCGTACGGCGACTGTGTATTGATTGCCGTGAGGTTTATGAGCCCGATGCCGCTCACCTCGACAAGCTCTACAAGATATTCCAGCTCAAGACTGGCGAAACAATGAAGCGCCTACATGAGCTTGAGCAAACCGCGCTAGAAGCGGGTCTGGGCGCGGCGACTCTCAGCAAAACAAATACCGCTGACCCAAGTGCTCTTGGCACCTCAACGAGCGGCATTGTGCGGCTCTGGCGACCACATGAAGATGGTTGCGATACCTGTAATCACACCGGCTATCACGGTCGAATGGGCATATACGAAGTGCTGCGTAACACCGATGACATACAGCAACTAATTGTCGGAAACGCAACGAGCGAGAAACTTCAAGAACAAGCCTTGCGTGACGGCATGCTAACCATGCAAGTTGATGGGCTCGTCAAGGCGCTGCGCGGGCAGACCTCCATAGAAGAAATCTTGCGCGTAACGGCCGAGAAAGCTTAGTATAAGCATATGCTTTTTACATACAAAGCCCTTCGGAAAGACAACTCGAGCGTATCGGGCACCATAGAAGCCGCTGACCGCGATGCCGCCATGACTGCCCTTACCCACCAAGGGCTCCACCCCTTGCTGGTCTCGGAGGCTAGTGCACGCCGCGGCTTTGGCCTGAATAAAAAAGTCAAAAGCAGCGACATGGTTATTTTTACCCGCCAACTTTCTACCATGATTTCGGCAGGCGTACCAATTGCACGAGGACTCGCGACGCTCCAAGAAAGTGCAAATAGCGCATATTTCCGCGAGGTGCTCGGGAAAATCACCAAAGACATAGAAGGTGGCACCCAGCTCGGCGATGCGTTTGCTAAGTTCCCCGGCGTATTTGACGAAGTGTATGTGAACATGGTTCGTGCCGGCGAAGAAGGCGGCATACTCGACGATATTCTGAAACGGCTCGCCACTCAAGTCGAACAAAACGCCAGTATCCGCAAAAAAATTAAAGGTGCCATGACATACCCCGTGGTAATTCTAAGCATAACTGTCGTTGCCTTTTTTGGGATTATGTTTGTGCTCATGCCAAAGATTTCCAAAATCCTGATGGACCTGGGTGGGCCCGATGCAAAGCTCCCCGTGTACACGCAAGTGCTGCTAGACCTCAGTCACTTTAGCCGCAAATATGCATTTATACTCATCCCTGGCACATTTTTGGTTATATGGGCGGTGCGCCGATATATCCAAACGCCAAAAGGCAAATATCAGTTTCACGCTCTACTCTTGCGACTACCCATCGTGAAGACCATTGTGACTAAGGTAGCAATTGCGCGGTTCTCTCGTACTTTTGCGTCACTAATGTCGGCAGGGGTCGCTGTGCTGGATTCTTTATCTGTTACCGGAGGGGCTATTGGCAATAAAGTCATAGAGAAGGAACTTGCCGCCGCCGCGGTACAGGTAAAAAACGGTCGACAACTGTCAGAAGTAATTGCCGAAAGCAAACACTTTCCGAAAATTGTGTCTCAAATGCTGGCAGTCGGCGAGGAAACAGGCACAACCGATACGGTCCTCATAAAAGTCGCTGATTTTTACGAAGAGGAGGTATCTACGGCTATAGATAGCCTTGCCTCGGTTATTGAGCCAGTTATGATTTTGTTCTTGGGTGCGGGCGTCGGTCTTATAGCCGCGAGCGTTATGGGGCCAATCGCCAGCCTGAGCAATAATGTTGGGAGCAATTAAGCCTGCTCCTCGCTGTAGCAAAACTCCATTTTGCTAATATACTAGTTGCCCTGTTCTCTCGAATTTCAAAGAGAGGACTTGACGTCTCTACGCTTATGGTTATAATCAGACGCAGACTTACGGGCAAATCCGTCAAGCATTATAAAATCATATAAAAGGAGGGTGGGCCCCTATGGTTTCACTGAAAAGTAAAAAAGGTTTCACAATCGTTGAACTTTTGATTGTGATTGTCGTCATCGGTATCTTGGCGACGCTTGTGATTGTAACGTTCACTGGCATTCAGCAAAAGGGTCGTAACAGTCAGCGCCAGACTGACGTCAAGGCTATTCAAAGCCAAGTTGAAGCATTCTTTGCACAGCATGGTTTTTACCCAACCCTTGCTGACCTTCAGTCTGCAACTTTCGTATCGACCTACCTTAAGGGCTTGCCCCCAGAGGCACTGAAGGACCCCAAGGGTCCAACGGTGAATATTACTGATGCCACAGATAGCGACCAGTATAGCTATGTCGCATCTGGACCAACTGGCGGCACAGTCACATGTGCAAACGCCACCGCCACGACCATTACCGCTGGCGAGCCGGTAGAGAACGGCTGTGACGCATTTATTG
>JBGAWL010000062.1:0-3648 GCA_044227625.1 Saccharimonadales bacterium (SeqCode)
ATACGCCATTTCGGCCAGCACCATGATGGTCGCCATTGGTATGTTAGTAGGTATCTATGATTTCAGTTCACTGCTGATGATGTTTAGCCTGACCGCCGTCATGAACCTACTCGGGCTCGTCATGGAAGTGCACAACCAAACCACCAAAAAGACTAATTGGCTCAGTTTCAACCTTGGTACCTTCGCTGGCCTCATCCCTTGGGTGGTCGTGGCATTTTATATGTGGCTCGGAGCAGCCAATGGCAGTGCCGCCCCAACGTTTGTGTACTGGATATTTGTCTCTATTTTCGTATTTTTCAGCTGCTTTGCGCTCAATATGGTGCTGCAGTACAAACAGATTGGCAAATGGCGCGATTACCTCTACGGCGAACGTGCCTATATCATTCTAAGCCTTGTGGCCAAATCGCTCCTGGCGTGGCAGGTCTTTGGTGGCACGCTCCGTCCATAATCATTGCATTCTGCATGTTTTCGCTATACTCTGGAAGAAAGAGGTTTAAGGAGAGGCTTAGTACACTATGAACGGAACCAAGGTTACTATCAACCCAGATGATTTATATATAGTAACTGGTACGGTTCACCCAAAGCTTGCTGAGGAAACTGTTAAACACATGGGGCTAGAGCTTGGTCCGGTCAACCGGAAGCGCTTTGCAAACAGTGAACTGTATGTCCAGTACGAGCAGTCGGTACGCGGCAAGCACGTCATTATTATTCAAACATTTGCGCATGATTATAAACGGCACCTTTCGGTGAATGACGCGCTTATGGAAACTATGCTGCTCATAGATGCAGCACGCCGCTCATCTGCCCGCGAAATAACAGTCGTCATACCATACCTTGGCTACAGCCGACAGGACCGAAAAGCAAAAGGGCGCGAACCAATTTCGGCCGCCGTGGTCACGCGCATGCTTGAGATGGCTGGTGCGCACCGCTTGGTCACTATAGACATGCACTCGTCGCAGGTACAGGGAACATTTCATGGACCGTTTGACCACCTTATAGCCGAACGACTCATTTTAGATGGGCTAAAAACTGAGATGGGCGACCGCGACCCAGAACTTTTCGCCATTGTCTCGCCAGACACCGGTCGCGCAAAAGATGCCGAGCGCGCTGCCGATATACTCGGTGTTCGCTTGCGTCACCTGCAAAAGACCCGTGACCGGCACGACAGTAGCAAACTTATTCGCCCCAAGAAGCTTCAGGGTGTTGATGGTCGTATATGTTTCATGACTGATGACATGATAGACACTGCAGGCACACTGATTACGGCTGCCGAAACGCTCCGTAAGTCTGGCGCGACTGCGGTTATTGCGAGTGCAACACACGCCCTGCTCTCTGATCCAGCGATAGAGCGTCTTGAAGGTGGCGCTATAGACAAGTTGATTGTAACTGATACGGTGCCCATAGATTACGCCAAAAAGGTTCTTGGCGATAAACTCACCGTCATACCAGTTGCCCCCATGATAGCAACAGCCCTACACGAAATAGCCACCGGTGGCTCCGTGTCTGACCTTTTTGACGGCCGTAATTATTCGTAGCGACTTGCTTTTGTGTCAGCAAGTAGTTGCCGAGCAGCTGCCGAGTGCTTGCACTCGTCGGGATACAGATTGAAGGTCATGGTTGCGCCAACCACCACTATGTCTACCGTGCAGACAAGCGGCTGGATTTGCTGTGAAAAAGTTACTTGTTGTGCCGAGGCGGGCGCACAAGATGCAATGACGCACGCAAGCGCGTAACCAAAAATAAACAAGCGCCTCACCACATGTTTCATACCATACACTGTAGAGCATTTTATCAGCGGGTCAAGCTACCAGAAGCCTAGATAAAGATGATTTGGCTACCTGGTACGTAGCGTTCGTAAAACTGGCCGACGGTGAGGACGCCGTCAGTATCATCCCACAGGTCGCTTTGCTCTAGTTTAAACATTTCCATGGCGAGCTTGCAGGCATACACATGCCCCCCAGCCGCCTTGATAATGTCGAGGAATTCGCTCACACCCGGTATATCTAGCTCGGCCATACGCTTTTGCATCATGTGTGTTGCAAATGTCTCCATGCCAGGTACAACCCCGGCAATTTCCGGCATATGCATACCCGGGTTACCGCTCATAGCAACCTTTAGGTGTTCCATGCGTTTTTTGGTAATAGCGTCGAGGCCAAAGAACGTAAAGAACATGTCGCACTCTATGCCTTCGCTGCGTGCACCGTTGGCCAGGATGAGCGCAGCGTACACGCTGTCTATACCTGCCTTGCTCACTATAATCATCATTTTTTTCAGTGCTGGGCCCTGCTGTGCTTCGCAGCGGCAAGCATGACAGTCTTTGCATTGGTTGCAGACATGGCACATTTCGTGACCAGTGTGTTCAGTTTTGTGCGGGTGTTGTTCTGACATAGTGCCTCCTACAGACAGCTTGTTGGTTTATGTAATCCGGCAATTTTACTGGCATTTTTCAGTGGGCCGCCGGGAAACAGCTGGTAAAACTCTTTTATGTCGACAATTCCGGAGCTCCCAACTTTGCGAATGTTAAGCTCAACCCCCTGTGCAACCTGCTCACGCAGCCAATTCAGCACATCCCAGTGCTTTTGCGAAAGTTCATGTATGCCCAGTTCCGCAGCAATTGCCGTGGCAATTTCGCCGTTCCAGGCATCTTTATTTGTCATGTAGCCTTCTACGTCGACATCGACATCTTGGCCAGCAATGGTTTTATTCACGACCACCCTCCTTCGGTTGATTTAGTTGATTTGGTTGTTCATTTGGCACACTAGAAACTTGCGGTTGTTCCACCTGGGATGGTTCATTTTCCTCTGGTGGTTTCACCTGGGATTGCGCTGGAACATCTTGTCTCATATCTCTTGTCTCATGACTCTCTGATACTCTAGTATCGGCTGGAATATTCTTCCCTTTCAAACTCATTTGTTCAGGGATAAACGGAATCCTGCGGCCAGGCAAAAGCATGTGCCAGTAGATCCAGCGAAAGGCCAGTTTCCCCCAGTGGTTCAACCGGCTGGGGTTAAGCAGCTTCATAGGGCCTATACCTGCAAACGGGAAGGTACCTTCGTATGGCTGTGTGTCGTAGTTAAAATCGAGCAGCAGCGCCTTACCGCCGCCGCACTCTACAAAGCAATTACTGTGGCCGTCAAATGTTTCTTCCACTGGGCGACCAGCCACATGGTTGTCAATGTTCCGCTGGAGTGTGTGAGCCTCGAAGTGCCCGACCGACCCAGCCTTACTTGTTGGTACATCGGCCGCGTCACCTATAGCGAAAATGTGCGGGTAATTGGTGGATTGCAGGCTGCGATGGTTTACTTCCACAAACCCCACATCATTCACGAGCTCGCTGCCTTGCAAAAACTTCGCACCAACGTTCATAGGCACGCAAACAAGCAGGTCATACGGCACTTCGCGGCCATCGTAGCACACGACTTTTTTAGCCGCTTGGTCCACCTTTTCGGTAAGAAAATCTGTTACCACTTCGACGCTACGGTCTGAGAGCATGTGGCTAAGCTTGGCAGCAGCGACTGGCTTGGTGAAAGCCCCAGGAAGCGGCGTTACGTACGTTAGCTTCACTTTTTCGCGCATCTTGCGCCGCTTGAAGTAATCGTCTGCCAGGAAAGTGAACTCCAGGGGCGCGACTGGGCATTTGATGGGCAT
>JBGAWL010000063.1:0-3586 GCA_044227625.1 Saccharimonadales bacterium (SeqCode)
CATGGAGCGCCTGAAAGAGCTGGGTAACGAAGGCGTACTGGCACTCCTGAGCGAGTCGACCACCGTTGAACGTATGGGCCGCACGCCCAGCGAAAGCACCATCGAACAAAGTTTTAAAGACATCATGGAGCAAGCGCCGGGACGCATCTTCGTCGGTGTTTTTAGCACCAATATGAACCGTATCCAGATGATCGTGAATGCCGCCGTGCACCACAATCGTAAGGTGGCCATAGACGGCCGCAGCATGGTGAGTACGCTAGAGATGGCCGTTCGGCACGGGTTTATGCGCATACCAAAGGGTACGTTCATTCCCATCGCCTCAGTACCGGCTCTGACGGACGACAAGGTCGTTGTGATCTGTACCGGTAGCCAGGGTGAACCATCTTCGGCCTTGCAGCGCATGGCGAACGGTGAGCACAAACACATCAAGCTCAAAGAGCAAGACACCGTGATCCTTTCTAGTACGCCCATCCCAGAGAGCGGTAACGATGCCTTGATAGGTCAGATGGTTGACGACCTGACCAAAAATAACGTCCACGTGTTTGAGCACCGCAACCACGAGCTCGACCACGTGGGGCCACTGCACGTTTCGGGTCACGCTAGCCGCGATGAGTACGCCGAAATGATTCAGGTCACCAAGCCGAAGTTCTTCATCCCCATCTACGGAGCCTACCGAGTAAAACAGCGTCACATAGAACTTGCCATCGAGCAGGGGATTCAGCGGGCACACTGTCTGAATGCCCTGAACGGCGAGGTCATAGCGCTCACGCCGGATAAGATGGAAGTCATAGGCGAGGTGCCATCTGGTACCATCCTGGTCGACCAGACGGGCGCCATAGTCAGCAACGTAGTCGTAAAAGACCGTGTGCTCCTGGCCGAAGAAGGCCTGGTAGCTGTGGTACTGACTATAGACAAGAAATCGGGCAGTCTCATGACCAGCCCAGATATCATTAGCCGCGGGTTCATATACATGCGCGAGCAAGAAGAGATTATGAACGGCCTGCGCCTAGAAGTGCGCCGCGCAGTGCAGCAACGCTACAAGCGGATAGACATAGACCGCTTCAAGGCCGAGCTAAAAGATCACATTACGCACTATCTGTTTGAGCAGACAGGCCGAAGCCCCATAGTCATACCGGTGGTGAATATCTTAGGCGGCAAGAGTGAAAAACCGAGTGCGCCCGGGCAGCCGGCCGAGCAGGGTAAGCCAGCCGAAAAAGCGAAGACGCCCGAGGAAATTGCGGCCGAGCAGCAAGCCCGCTTCCAGGCTATGCGTGAGCGCCTCCTCAACCAAGACCCCCGGGTTGACTAGCCATAAGCTATATTGACAAAACGTCAATAATTTGCTAGTATTGGTTATATGCCTAAGAAACCAACATATCAATCACTTCTTAAAACCAAAGATCTAGAATACCCCGGAGATTCATTGCCCTTTGAGCGTATACCTGAGGTACGAGAGCGAGCACTTCGCTTACTGCACGGGAAGATGCCACATGTGAAACGTCTTGCACAAGCGGCAATAGCGCCTGTTATCGATAGCCTAGCCATAGCCGGTCATGTAATTGCAAATAACTCTGCGCGAGCGCCCCAGGGCGATATACATAAGATATCAACAGGAGTACGCTCCCGTATGACGGGTATTAATAAGCGTCTAGCCGATCGCGTGGCAGATGCTAACGGAGGGCGAAAGCGAAAAGAAGATAGCGCAATAAAGGCCGCAGCGGCAGAGTATCGAGCGAGCCACCCTGAACTCGTGCGTCATGAGCGTGAGCTGCAAATCGCTGCAGTAAAACAGGACATATTGAGTAAAGCTCGCTGGCAGGATGATCTAACTGCAGGTTATTTTGCTGACAGAAACCTATATTCTTTTGCAAAGACTATTCCTCGGCGTACCAAAGACAGTATGGGGGAGAAAGGTTTTGACGGTGACTACAGAGAACTCGCTCGTGAAACACTGCATGGACTACTCGGTCATAGTACCGGCGGTGCTACGCAGCTTGTCGGTCAAAAAGTTAACGAACAGCTCTTTGAGGATCGTTTGCGTGGAACTTCTAGCACAGTAGGCTCAACCGCTGAGCAGGCTGCGTTTGCCGAGAGGACTTCACCACATGCCAATAACGTAAGCACATTGTTATGGCAACTCGGCTTTGTGCAATTTGAGAGCGAAGAAGAGGTACCGCGTAGCAAAGGACGGTTTAACCCGGACGCGGAATGGCATAGTGATGGTGACTTAACTCGCGTCAGTTTGCCATATGATCCCAATAATGACTTGCATGTCATGGTTGCTGAAGCAAATGGCCTCGTGGATCCGGGTGCAATTGAACTCTCTATGCCTAAACCGCATAGCCGCACCGCACCGTATATGAATATGACGATGGTTAGTGCTGGGGATCAGTCGCTTGGGCTTGCTGCGTAGATCTGGCGGTAATGTTGTGAGATTGCGGCCGAGCAGCAAGCCCGCTTCCAGGCTATGCGTGAGCGCCTCCTCAACCAAGACCCCCGTACCGACTAGCTTGCTAGTCGGTAATAACCAAGTCGCAAGCACCAAGCATCATCTTGGTTGCGCTGAGTCTGGGCAGGTCATGGTACACTGTAGAGTATGAATACACTTACATATTTCGCAACGTCATCAGATGAAAAAGCCCAATCCCTCGGCCGGTTACTAGCCCCAGTCATCCTGTACTTTGTGGTGCTTGGGGTCATGCGCCTACTGACCAAAAAGCCACTTACCACAAAGCAGAAGGTCGTAACGGCGGTAGTCATAATCTCCCTGTTCGTCCTCTCCGCCATCTCTAAAGTCGCCCAGAACTCGTAGATACCGCAAAACCGACCTTCAAGCAAAAGCATTATTGACAAATAGTCAATAAAATTGAACTATGGGCATATTTAATACAAAAAAACCAAAACACAATCAATCAGGGCTAGACGATAATCCGTGGGCGGCATACGACAAACCGCATCCCCGGACGCCTGCCGACGCCGTCGCGGCCGACAGGACTGAGACGTCGCCATTCGCACTGGAGCAGGACAGTAGGCTTGGCCCGCCCGTCACACATGGCGATATCACTCCTGAGGGCGTTGCGGTTGAAGGCCTGCTTGAAGAGTTGCGTAATTCCGGTAATACAAACTGACTGTCTATGACGGAAGAGCAAGACCCTGGGACGAGGGCTGGAGAACTTATTGTTTCGGCCAAAGATTACGAACTTCGTCTGCTTGAAGCACGGGGCTTGGTTGCAGAGCTTGTAAGAACGGGCCAAATTGGTGCCAGGCAAGCAGAACTCTTAAATAGCGGTGTCGATTTGCTGCTCACACATGAAGGTATACTTCCGCCTGAATCAGACATTGATGAGCAGAGAGTATTTGGTGGATAATAGTGGAATAAGCTACGCAAAAATTGTATAATCAAAAGCGTTATGGCGAAAAAGAAAAAGCAAGCAAAAAAGAAGGCAGCAGCTCCGGTTGAGCGAGAACCATCGCCCGTTGTGGGCTATGTGCTAGCGGTAGTTTTTATACTGGCGGCAATTTTTATATTTCTTGGTGGATTTCACGCTGGCGGTACGCTACCAAAAGGACTTTTTGGAGCCATGAG
>JBGAWL010000064.1:0-3389 GCA_044227625.1 Saccharimonadales bacterium (SeqCode)
GTACAGCGGCGTCGAGCGGCAATGTTTCGTATGCAGCTATCGACTCGAGTGGCAATATGACGCGCGTTGGTACTTGCGGCGGAACTTTTGTAACAGATAGCTTGTGGTGTGTTGACAGCACGAATAGAATAAATGGTACCACGGGTATATCAGCGGGGAGTGCGACGGTGTTCAATAACACCATTTACGTCATTGGCGGCACTAGTGGTACAGCATGGAGTAGCAACGTATATCGGGTTGCGCTGAATGCGAACGGCACTTTGTCGGGGGCGTGGACTGCACAAACATTCACTAACCTGGCCCTGGGCACCTCACGCGGCTACGCATATAGTTTTACGCGGTCAAACCCGGCAAATGCGGCAACATACCCCGGCAACTTATATGTATTGGGCGGCTGTTACATTGCAGGCGGTGGCACTGGAGATGACGGCATAGGTTGCAGTACGTACTTTACCGAGGTATATAAGTGCAACATTATGACTACTGGGGCACTGGAAGAGGCAAACGCGAATGACTGTGATACAGCAGGCCAGCTTCAAATTGATGCCGACAACCTGAACACTGGCTCTCAGGGGCTTGGCCTCATGGCGGGAACTATATATGCAAATCGAATTTACCTTGTTGGTGGCTCGTGCTCGGTTATTGATGCTGGGGGAACCGGTGACGATAACTATCCATGCGGCCCCAACTTTGCCGCAAACCGTCGCGACACCATATATGCCAAAATTGATGATAGCAATAACATTGTCGACAACACAACGGGTCTATCAACAGGCAGTTGGAAATTTACGACAGGACTCATGGACCCTGTGCGCCGACGCGCTGTGGCCTTTGGCTACAATGGGTACATATATTCGCTTGCTGGGTTTAGCGGCACCGCCTCGCTCCAAGACCTTTTGTTTGCAAAAATAGACGTGACAACAGGAGATATGGGCACGTTTGATAGTTCTGGTGTAGTAGTAACCCCACGCTGGGATTTGCGTGCTATTGTCGGCAATGGCTATGTCTATGCCATTGGCGGTTGTGCGGCAGGGGCGGCGCCGGCTGGTTGCACGAGTATGCAGCCAGAGATTCAGACATTCCAGCTTTACAATAACGATAGTGGTGCGCCGGTAGATTATACGGCGCTGTCTGACGACACGTTTGCGGCCGATACTGACCGATGGGGTGCGAGCTCGGCTGTGCTGAACGGCTATATCTATGTAGCGGGCGGTTGTATTAGCGCGACGGACTGCACGAACGCGACCAATAACGTGCAGTACGCACCAATTGACACATCGAATGGAACAATTGGTACATGGGCATCGGCCACAAATGGTCTGCCGTTTGATAGGACTTGGGGTCAGCTGGAAGTGGCCGGTGGCAATCTGTACTATCTGGGTGGTCAAGACGACACAGCCACTAACGAGCAATCGACAGTCTTCTACGCAAATAGTTTTTCCTCAGGAGACATTGCCACAGCTTGGTCAACCGCCTCAGGAGGTATAGGCGATACAGCAGCCCAAGCCGCTCAAGCCAGGACTCGATTTGGTGCAGCGGTATGGAACAACCGCATATATGTTGTTGGGGGCTTAGATGGCAGCGCTGCGAACACCAACACGGTCTACATAAGCCCGCAGCTGAGTAGTGGCGGCAATATTGCGGCCGATAGCTGGGTGCAAGACACGGACGTGCCAGATGTTGCTCGGCGTGGTAACACAGTGGTAGCGTATGCCAATAATTTGTACACTTTTGGCGGCAACAATGGTACCCAGTATTTTAACGACGCGCAGTTTACCCAGATTAACAGCGATGGAACAGTCGACGCATGGACGTTTACAACAAGCCTTCCGGGGCCAATCAGTGAAGCCGAAGGCTTTGCCGCCAATGGCTACCTGTATTTGGTAGCTGGCCGCTCAGCCGCCAGTACCTGTGCACCAAATACGCTCGTGACACCCATCAGCGCCAACACAACGGTGGCGAGCGGCAATAACCCAACTGGTATCGGCGACTGGTATGAAACAAATAAACGCTACAGCGGCGACAGATACGGTGCGGCGGTTTCCTATGTGGGCGGCAAAATAGTTGTTATGGGGGGTGGCTGTACGGCACCGCTCAGCAGTGGCAGGCATTTCTATTCGTCCATAAAATCACAGCCGCAAGTGGCGAAGTATTCGCGCATGATAGACACAGATACCGACGTCTTTCCAAATAGCTGGCTCTTAAATGGTGTCGATAATTCGACCGGGGCGCGTTGGTACCTGCGCTACCGCAGCATGACCGACATAGATGGCGTGACGGCCGACTGCGTGGTCGATATGACCACGTGGGGGCAGGAGTACAATCACGGCGAGGTCACGCTGGGGAATGTCGGCACGTTGGTTCCTCGTGACGGGAGTGGTACAAACACAAACTGTGCGCGGTACTATTATTTCTCAGTCAATATCGATAGCTCGCAGGCCTTTGGCTATCCAGAGGACGTCACGCGCGGGCCAACCATAACTGACTTGTCATTGTTTTACACAGCTGACCCAAGCAAACGCATGTTGCACGGCAAAACTTTCACTGGCGGTGAACAGCAGCCACTCGACACCCCGTGCCGCCGTGGGAGCGCATCACCCGGTGACCCTAACTACAACTGTCCGTTACCATGATGAGGAGTGTATATGGACGTCGGTAAGTTTAAAACGATTGATTTCGACGATGACGATGCGCTGCCGGCGAATTTTTCTTTAAGGCCTACCCTTATCATCTGTAAAATTTTGAATTTTATAAATTCAGTGATTTTTTTATTGCTGAAAGCAGGGCTGCTCGATCTTCGTACTCCTCCAGAAAATGCCGGTACGCTTGGGGTGTCATACCAGACGCCAATTCTGGGTGTATCCATGGGGTATGGCGGGTGCCGAGGTATTCTGGTAGACTTGACCATCTATAGGTTTTGTAGGTCGCTGGATTCAGATGAATGTAGCGAGTAATATGCATCAGGTATGAGTCGGTATCTATGTACGATGCCTGATAGGGTCCCTCAAACAGCCTGCCTGACTTTTTGTGGCGGAGATTATAGTACATACTGTAAGCGGTTGTTACTGAGCTCATGAGCTGCTGAACATCAGTTGTATTATCATTTTGGTATAGAAGTAGGTGAAAATGGTTTCCCATGAGGCAGTACGCGGCAAGTTTCACGGGTGATTTTTCATAAGGGACTCCGTCGCTGCGGATTGAACTTGTTTCTGGGTCTAAATATCTTGCAAGAATCGACATAAATTTTCGCTTGTCTTGTACATCGATGAATATTTTTTCTTTGTGAGCCCCACGGTTATATACATGATAATAGGCTGGAATATCAAACTTGCGTAACCTATTGCGCTTACTCATGTTACCCAGTATACACAAATTTGAAAAAAATACAG
>JBGAWL010000065.1:0-3166 GCA_044227625.1 Saccharimonadales bacterium (SeqCode)
GTGTGGGCTGACCAAGTGAATCAACGAGCGCCTGAACGCGTCCAGTTTGCTTTGTAACCATAATCTCGCCGTCACTCAGGTAAGCCACGCCGGCAGAGTCATAGCCACGGTACTCCAGCGCCTGCAAGCCACCCAGTACTACCGAAACACCTTTTTTATCAGTACCAATATAGCCAACTATGCCGCACATGTATGTATCCTTTCGTTATAGTCTGAAGGCAACCCAGCAAGTATCTGCTTCTATCATACGCGCAGCAAGTGACCCTGGCAGCATTTATTTGACGTTTTTTGTGCGCGAATGACGGCTGCGAAGACACTCCAACAGAAATGACTTGACGTTTGCGGCAAATTTTTCCTTCGAGAATTTTGATGCATAGGCTTTTATGGCAGCGCTACTGTAGCTGCCGCCGTTAAATTCTTGCAGCGCTTTTGCGAGCGACGCGGCGGTTTGTTTTTCAAAAAACTCTCCTGTTACACCTGGCTTTACATAATCCATCGCCCCGCCCGCTTTGTAGGCAACAACAGGGATTCCGGCCGCCATTGCCTCAACAGGGGTTATACCAAAATCTTCGAGACCAGGAAAGATAAGTCCTTCTGCTCGACTAAACTCTTCTTCGAGCACGTCGTCACTAACCTTACCAAGGAATGTCACGCTTTTTCCTGCCAGACGGCGTAGCCGTGCGTGGTCTGGCCCCACACCAATAACCGTTAGCGGTATGCCAAGTTTCGTACATGCCACAACAGCCAAATCAAAGCGTTTATAGGGTGTTTGCCGGCCTGATATGATAAGCCCTTTTCGTTTGGTACGCGCCCGGTGTTTTTGAAAACGTTCATAGTAGACAGGGGGAAATATAACCGTACTTTCGCGGCCATAGTACTTCAAAACCTCGCGTTGTATGTGCGTGGAGTTTGCAATTATATAATCCGGTCGCTGAGCTGCTTTGTAGTCCCAGCGCCGAAGCGGCTTCACAAACAGCCACAACCCGAATCTGCGCCCGAGCTGCTAATAACAAGGTCGTAGCCGCTCAGCTTCAAACGAGTAAAGTACACAATCCTAAGCATTGGCAAAAATTTCCGTAGCTTTCCGAACGGCTGTAGCCACCCCGTGACGACTTTGTTGTCTAGCCGCTTGCGCCACTGTGCGGTCGCGTAAGACGTATAAATGGACGCCTCGGGAAAGAGTTTGTGCAGTTGTTCTACGACTAACTCTGCGCCGCCTCCCACCAGCCAGTCGTGCACAATAGCCACTCGCAGCTTGGTAGGTGGTAGATGGTAGGCAGTAGGTGGGGATATTTTTGTCATGTCAGGCAGCTTATGAGGGCATTAATCTGTTTTTGTAGTGCTACCCCATCGTCCAGTAGGGGTTTGATAACATGTTGTTTTGCGTACCCAAGGCGCTCACAAAGGTAAAGGAAATTCCTGGTTTCAAGTAGTGAACCATAAGCCATGGTGTAGAAATGGGATTTATCTTTTTTTGTTCGTCTGCCGAAACCTTCTGCAATGTTTGCAGAGATAGAGTAAGTACACCTTCGCATCTGAATAGTGATGCCGAATCGTTCGTCTTCCGGGAATAATTTCGTTAGACGATATATTAGTACAGCGTAATCCTGCGCTACCTGCCATACTCGCAAATCCTCAAATCGTTCGATTGCCATTTGTGCTAATTCCTATCTACCATCTGCTACCTACCATCTACCGTACTATAGCGCGCTCCACGCCTGAACAAACGCTCTATGACAACACGGATTGTCTTGGTGATGATGACTATATCGAGCCAGAAGCTCCAGTTTTGCACGTAGTAAAGGTCGAGCTTCCGGCGTTCCTCAAAACTCATGGCGTGTCGTCCCGATACGAGCGCGAGGCTGGTTAAGCCGGATTTTACGCTGAGAATGAGGTTCTTTTTGTCATACTGTTCCAGTTCGTAGATGTCGAGTGCTCGCGGCCCAACCAAGCTGATTTCTCCATGTACAACATTCCATAGCTGTGGCAGTTCGTCGAGGCTAGCGGTGCGAAGCAGCCTGCCAATGGTGGTCACGCGCGGGTCATTCACGAGCTGGTCGCCATTCTTGCGGTACTGCTGGGCAAGTTCTGGCCTGCCCAACTTTGCAAAACCTGCCTCGGGGGACATGTTATTGTATGCCTGCTTCATGGTGCGGAACTTATGGACGTAAATGGGCGTCCCAAAGCGGCTCATGCGTTTCGCTTTATAAAACACAGGTCCAGACGGGTCAGTGAGTTTTATGAGGAGGCCAGCCACAACCCATAGTGGCAGGCTCAGTATAAGAAGGAGCCCACCAATCACAATGTCAGTCAAGCGTTTCAGTATGCGCCCCCACCCAAACAGCGCAGTGTGGTGCACGTGAATGACCGGTATACTGTTGCGAAAGAGGTCAACGTCTATATTGCCCACAAACAGCTCGTTATTCCCCGGTACAAAACGGTAGCTAATGTGATGTTGCTGGGCGTAGTCAAATATAGCCGCGTTTCGCTCCTCGTCTGCGTACAGCTCAGTCTGGATGATATTGTGAATGTCTTTGGGTTTGCTACGAAGAAACGCCTCAAATGTATCAAAAGCCGGAACTGTTTCTGGCGCTTTTTTGCCGTAGCCAACTACAGCAGCGATTTCGTAGCCGGATTGTTTTGTGTTTGCCAGCGATGTTAGGAGCTCGCGTGTTACCGGAGTTTTGCCAACTATGACTATGCGGTTTAATCCAATGCCGAAGGAAAACAGGGAAGTACGAATGATACGGGCAATGTTGCGCAGAGAAAGCAGCACCACAAACGCGAGTCCAAATCCGTAAATCGGCACGAGCTTGGCTGGGAAGATTGTTTGGAGACTCATGTAGTCCCAAAACACCATAAAGAGCAAGCCCACAAACGAACCAACGAACAGTCGACCAGCTTCAACAAACCGGCGTTCGTATATATTTGCGTTGTAGAGACCAAGCAGAGCAAATATGAGGATCCAAAAGGGAAGCAGACTTGCAAAAATGAGCACATAGGTGCTACCGTCCATGGGGTTTGCCACGGCGACATCACTTGCGCCGCGTATAACAAAGGCCGCAATGAAGCTCGCCAGCAAAGCCACGGCGTCGCCTATCACCAAAAAGAAGTTATACACCAGCGACGCATTGTTTTTCATCTTTAGTATTGTATCACTTCCAGG
>JBGAWL010000066.1:0-3055 GCA_044227625.1 Saccharimonadales bacterium (SeqCode)
GAAGTCCCCTCACCCGCATCACGCAAAACACCGAACTCCTCTGAACCCTCTTTGTCACTCCAAAAACCACCCAGAAATCACACAAACCTATTCCGTACGAGAACGAACCTCGTGAACGGTTTTGAAGCTTACAAATAATCCCTGTCTTTGCTAGAATGAAATATATTAGGGGTGGCATTAAAAGGATGATTTACTATGCAAGAAACCCCAAACTTCGAGTCTCAACGCCAAAGGTTTACAAATCTAAGCCGTCATTCCGTCCTAGATAGTCGTGAAAAAGTCACAGGAGCAGACCGCTCTTATCTTGAAACTGTATTCTATAAGCTCGAGCTATACTTTAACGATGCAAATTTTCGTGCCACTTTACCCTTGTCGCTTCGGCAAAGTATAGAACAATATTTTGAGAACATATTAGGCTATCTTCAGACTATTGCTTCATGGCAACAAGATGGTTCAACGCCCATTAATGGAGCAAACGCTCAATCCCAAATTCAAAACATTTTTGGTCAGATCCAAGCGGTTGATCAGCAGTTAGGGGGTTCGTACTTTTCATACTTCTCATCGCAATTACCTATCAGCGATTTTGTACAGCAAGTCGAAGCTAAAACCAATGACCTAAATAATCGCTTTCAAGATGCGGTAAATAGTATCGACCAACGCAAAAATGAGTTAGAGGCACGTCGTAGCGAGTTTGAAGCAATGACTAATAAGCTACAGGATACGTTGCAAATCAAAACTAATGAAAAAGAGGAGACGATCGCTAGCATGGGCAAAAAAGCAGAATCGCTCCTTGAGAGTGCTCAACTGCTTATCGGGATTGGTTCAGGTAACAAACTGGCCGATTATTACCAGCGACTAGCGAATGGTCGTACAATTAAGCTCAATATCGAACATATCTCACGACCACGCACTACATGGTCATGGTTGACTAAGGCCATTATACGGTACGTAGCGATTGGCGCTATAGTTGTGGCACTATTGGTTTATGCGACAACGATGTTTTTTTATTATCATCCTTTTACCATAGACGTGTGGGGCACGGCTGCTGTCTTCATATTTGGCATAACACTTTTTCTATTTATTGCCACATTAGCTGCGAGATCTTTTATTCAATTATTTGATAAATATTTCCCGGGGGGTCATGCCCGTACTGCCGCTCTTTGGGCAAGCGGTGCCATATTAGCAACCCTGTCTATTGCCGTATACTCATCCTTCATGATACATGAGATGAAGCTCAACGGAGCGCCAAACTGGTGGGAGTTCTTTGTGCCAAAAGTTCTAATACTGCTTGCTCCTGCGTATTTTGTCCGTTTATGCGTCCAAAATTATCGCGCAAATGCGCATCTTGCAGTCCAATACACACATCGTGCAACTATTATGAGTATCGCTGAAAATTACAGCGAAAAGACAGCTCTTGACTATGCGGCTGACCCCGAACACCAAACAGTCAGGATAGCCGCTCAAGCAAAAATGGATATACTACTCGAAGCAGCCAGGGTCATGTTTGCCCAAAGTGAGTCTGGATTTATCACCCAAAAAGAAGGTGCGGGATCGGGCAGTGACAACATGATCGACTCAATAAATGTTGGACGGATGGTTAAATAGGGCCGAGAAGATCAGACCTCAAAAAGATGAGTGAACTGTGATTTTGTGCGGGAATGGGGTTTTGTCTCTGGGGGTTTCACCTGGGATTGAACTGGCCTATGTGAACGGGGCCTCGAGTTCAATTACGTTGCGCTTGCAGTTATGGGGGTTAGTTGTGCTACTATATGTGCATGTCACATGTGGCTTTCGGCTTTAGCTTTTTTACGAACTCACTAGAGGAGGCCGTGTAAGCTTGTAGCCAAACCGCCAAGCAAACCACCCGCCTCCACCAGGAGGCGTTTTTAATAGTAAGGAGAGATATGCCAGAAACATTACGCGTCGGAGTCCAAGCAGAGGCGCCAGGCTCATATCATGAGCTTGCGGCAAGGCTGTTTTTTCCGGATGTGCCCCTAGAGCTCATATATCTACCGACGTTCAAAAGTCTCTACGACGCCCATGAAGGTCGGAATGGACAAACACAGAACTATCCTGATGGTCTTGATTACATAGTTGCTGCCGAGCAAAGCACCGCTATGAAACGGTGGGTGACGCGCTCCACAGATCAATTATTTCGACCCGATCGGGAAATTCAGGCTCACAGGCGAGCGTGGGTGCCAGTACCGCTTGGTCTTGTTGCCTCGCGACCCCACGTGAGCCTTGATACGGTAAGACGGGCGCAGAAGCCAAAGTGGTCGATAAGAGAACGGCGCGTACATGTCCATGTTCAAGAAGAAGCACTTGAACAATGTGAGGTCTTACTTGAGAATGTCCTACCCGGAGCAGAAATTGTCCACGCAAATGATGGGGCCGGGGCCGTGAATACTATTCGTAAAAAACATTCTGGCATACACCTTGCGATTGCAGGACCAGAAGCAGCACAAGCGAACGGTGGCTATTATATGGGTGAGCAGCTCAACGCAGCGGATGCCGCGACAAGTTTCTTACTAATATCGCGAGGCGGTGCATTGAACCAACGGGCGACAAAAAGTCTTATCGTGGTTAACCCTCACGAAAACCAAGCAGGAAGCCTCGGGCGTATATACAATGAATTCGCCGACAGAGGCATAGATCTCTCACACATAAACAGTGAGCCGACAACAGTCGGACGGTTTCGTTTTATACTCGAAGCAAATGCTGGTGCTCATACGTCCGAGATGCAAGACGCCCTACGCGCAATTCAGGAAAATGGTGACAATACAAAAATCGTCGGCAGTGTCGATGAGATTTTTGCTCCAGGAGTCACTCTTCCATCCCTACGAGATGCGGCTTGAGAATTCGCCCCTGTTCGAGTACAATATCCACTCAGTGGTGCTCTTTCGCACCTCAATGCAAAGCAGTGGCAGAGGATGATTGTAGAGCACAGGTCTGAAGAGCCTTGCACCTTTGAGTCCTAGGAGTGTAGATTACCAACAATTTGGCTCTTTAGCTCAGTTGGTAGAGCAGAGGCCTGAAGAGCCTTGTGTCCCCAGTT
>JBGAWL010000067.1:0-3051 GCA_044227625.1 Saccharimonadales bacterium (SeqCode)
GTCTCAATTGCCTTAATGACCATGGCCATTCAAACACTTGGTCATGAAGCCAAGTCTTTCACTGGGTCGCAGGCTGGAATTATTACTGAGAGCCGCCATGGCGTGGCCAAAATTCAAGAGATGCGCACCGAGCGGCTGGAGTCGTCTCTGGCTCGGGGCGAAATAGCTGTTGTCGCGGGCTTTCAAGGTGTGACCGAAAACGAAGAATTAACCACACTCGGTCGTGGCGGCTCCGATACCACCGCTGTGGCACTTGCTGCTGCTTTGGGCGCCGATCGCTGCGACATCTATACTGATGTGAGAGGAGTTTATACCGCTGACCCAAGAATAATCTCAGATGCCAGAAAACTGCCATCGGTCAGCTACGAAGAGATGTTAGAACTTGCTGCCACGGGAGCACAGGTGATGAATGCTAGGTCGGTAGAACTTGCCATGGATAACCAAGTACCAATTAGAGTGCGCTCTACATTTGTGCCAGAAGACGTTGGCACACTCATTACTCACCGCGTAGTCTCGCCTGAATACGCCATTGCTGGCATTTCTTGCGATATGAATTCGGCTAGCGTCACCCTTAAAACTCTCGACAATGCTACCGAGAGCAAGCCTCTAGAAGGAATATCTGCTCTCTTTACGCGTTTGCAAGAGCTCGGCATTCAAACTGACATGGTAATGGTACTGAAGCACGAAGACGAGCCATCTCAAGAGTTAGTATTCACGGTAGAAAAATCTGCCCTGCCCCGAGTTCAACAATTAATTGAGTCTCTTGCCTTGAGTTTGGGAAATCCACTCATGCAAGTCGAGACCGATATCGCTAAAGTTTCAGTGGTGGGCCGGCGCCTAACCAACAGACCCGAAGTTGTGGCTGGTGTGTTCGAAGTTCTGCATAACGCCGATATTCCGGTACAAATGGTAGCCACCGGTGATATGCGCATGAGTGTGATTACTTCTGCCAAACATGGACGAGACGCAGTCAGACTGATTCATCAGCGTTTCAATTTGTCTGATGGCTCTAATATAGTTTAGGTTTTAGTCTAGGTTTTCTCTTTTTCAGTAAAAGTGTGAGATAGAAATGGCCGGTTTAGATAACATTTTCAACAAGGTAAAAGAAGCGACCAAACAGGCTGCTGATCAGACCAATCGCGCGGCCAAAGCGGCTAAGCTGAAGATGACTGTGATGTCATTGACTTCAGAAAAAAACCAGCATCTGCAAACAATCGGACAGCGCACTTATACATTGTTCTTTGAAAATTCAACTATTGACGGCAAGGTCTTGCAAGAAAAAATTCAAGAAGAGTTGACTCAGATTGACCGCATAGGCACTCGCATTGCTGAGCTAGAAGCTGAAATCGCTGATATTCAAACCGGACAGCATGTTGACATCGCTGACGTAACCTTGAAGAATACTGACCCTGATACAACAGAGAAGTAAGCGTATGAGAAATGGCACTGTCTTTGGTTTAGCTCTAGCCTCTCTTGCTGGGGTGATCGCTAATTGTCAGGCGGTAGGCGCTGACACCATTTCACCGCAAATTAATGACGACGATGCTACTTCTTATTCAAGAGAACCAGCCAACGCTGCTTTCTTCGGCAAAGGCATTAGTGGCCGCATGTCGGAAGCATCTTATATGCGCTTCGGCGGCGAACAGGCCTTGGTGGAAGGTAATTTCAAAGAGGCCTACCGCAAGCTTTCAAAAGCCGTGCAGTTTGACCCGGGTGATCCCACCGGTCATGTCCTGCTTGCCCGTTCAATGACTGGTATTTTGCGCAAGTCAAAAGATACCGAAATTGATAAGGCTCTGCTCGACCGTACCATTCGCGAGTGGAAAATGATTGAACGACACGACGTAGATATAACCGAGCAATTTGAAGCTCGTGCCAATTTGCGCAAACTGAGCAAGGTAGTCAAGTTATTAAAAGAGCGCGAAAAAGCCCTTGCCTTAGCTCGGTCTAATGAAGAAAAACCGCAAATAGCGGATAAAGTTCCTACAACGGGGCCGAAAGGCAACGGTGTGGTCTCTGATGAACTCCCTGCTGAACTTTCGAGCGAAGTCAAGGGTAAGGCTCAGGTCGCTCAAAAAGCACCTAAGTTGGATGGTTCTGACGAGATTAGGTAAAGACTGCTTAAGGCAACTTTGCTAAATGGACTTGGCTATGGTTTCAAACGTAAAACCATGCCAAACTAGTACAGTACAAAAGGACCAATTGTCTCGACAAACTGAGATTTTGCGGTCGTAAGAGGAAAATTGACGTGAATAACAAATTGTTTGTAGGAAACCTTTCATTCAAAACTACACAGCAAGATCTTCAAGATCTTTTTGCTGAGTACGGCGAAGTTGTATCAGTAGCGATCCCAACCGATCGTGAGACTGGCAGACAACGTGGTTTCGCTTTCGTAGAAATGGCGACCCAAGCCCAAGCTGAAGCTGCAATTAAAGCTCTCAACGGACGTGAAGTTGATGGCAGACAGATTGCAGTTAACGTTTCCCAGCCTAAGTCCCGCGATGGCGGCGGCGGTGGCGGCAGAGGCCGTTATTAAATTGCAGCCCGTGTGTCGTCTTTAGTGGTTTTCCTCTAAAGTACTAACCAGTATGCAAGCTTAAAAGCTAATATAAATGCCCTATCGGTTTACCGGTAGGGCATTATATTTAGTGTCTCAATTTTAGGGATTGCCTGTGGCAATTTAAAACAAGCGCTAATCGAAACTACAACTAGTTGAAGAGCGCGGCATCGCGAGCCGATGCCACAAAGAAGTTCAAGACTCCCGGAACAGCTAGTCCGACAATGATACAGATTGCTCCACAGAAAATTAGATCATTGCGGCTCAGCTCTAGTATGCGAAACACTGTTATAGTGCTGCCTTTCCTATTTGCACCGTTGAATGTTGCTCCTCTGATCATGCTCATGACTCCGCCAATAACCAAGAGCACTTCGGTAACATTGGCGACGAAATTGAGCAGTGCTTCTAAGTTGGCCAAGTTATTGACCCGAACTGTACCGGCGCTATTGACGCCACTAATGACAGTCACTTCATGGCCTTGAGCTGTAATGATT
>JBGAWL010000068.1:0-3009 GCA_044227625.1 Saccharimonadales bacterium (SeqCode)
GTCAGGAGACTTGCGCTGGCATTTTTGACCACAAACTGTGAGGTGCTCGTCCCGGTAATAGTTACGCCGCCATTTACATCAACGCTTACGGCCGGACTACCTCCGGCGCTAGTATAAAGATCCATTATATCTTGCCCGGCAGCGCCCTGAACCTTAGCGGCGACTACCCCAGCACCGGCGGCAATATTGAAGCTAGACGAGGTCTGCTGAGAGGCGGGGTTGTTCTGAATGAAGTTAGTGGCAGTAGGCGTAAGGTAGGTGGCATCACAGGAGCTGAGATACCCAGAACCATTCTGGCAAACAACGGTAGTGCCTGTGGTACCACTGAGTGTCACTGCAGTATTACCCTGAATAGTAGTAGTAGTGGCAGCTCGGCCTATGGTAACGCCACTGGCGTTGGTGGTACCAATGGATACCGTGCCAGCGGTGGTGGTAGCGGTACCGGTATCTATGACGATGTTGCCACTGGCACCGGCACTGGCATTGCCAGTAGAGATAGTGGTGTTGCTTGAAGTTGTCCCAGCGCTGGAGGTAACGGTTGCTCCACCAGCACCTTGCAAAGTGAGGAGACCAGCGTTCGTGCCCCAGGTGGCAGCAGCAGCGCTGGTGAGGGTGAGGGCGCCAGTGTTGGTGGTAAAGTTACTGGCAGCGTTCGATGTGATGCTCACCGCACCAGCCGTCGCACTGCCGATGGTGGTGGTTGCCGTGCCGGTGGTGTTAATGGAAGTAGTGCCAAGGACACTTATGGTGCCTCCACTTTGAACACTAATATTACCCGCTGCGCTATTTCCAATAGCTACAGCTCCCGTGCTTGTCCCTGTATTTATATTGGTATCGAAATTACTGTTGGCATTAAGGTTTATCGTACCGCCATAGATACTCCCACCCGCTGTGGCTGTTACGGTACCAGAAAACGTTTTATTCCCTGCGAATGTTTGGATGCCGGTACTAACGAGGCCAGGGTTCGTACCGTCGGCCGTCTGTAGATATATACCATTGCCCGATATAACCGCACCGTCAGCACTTTTGGTCTGGCTATCTATCGTGCCTATGAATGTAACGCCGTTACCTGCACCATCAATGTTCGTAGCGGTCCAGGCCGAGCCGTCATATATATACGTCTGTGCTTTACCGGCCTGAATACTCACACTGTGCATAGTAAACGGCGTACTACCCGTATTTAGTACATACGCAAGCCGGCCAGCAGTACCGGTCGTTGGGGTTGGGAGACTCAGCGTCCGGCCAGCTGTTGTCTGCGGTATAACAAACGTTGTATATGTATCCACTGTCGCGGCAGCCGTACCAATCGCACCACTGACCGCAAAATCGCTCAGTGTCGAACCGGTCAGCAGTGTCGAACCATTGTTGGTAAACTGAGAGCCATTCGCAACGAATGGCCCCTGTACAGTTGTGGTAATGGTCGACTTTCCTATGCTAATCGATGTCGCGTTTGTTGTGCCTATGCCTAGCGCCGCTGCCGTCCCGCTATCAAAAAGCGGCGCTTGAAACGCCGTATCTGCTCTGCCCGTTCCTGAAAGCCAAAAGTTCGAGGTCGCCTGTGCCGCCCCAAACTGGTTTTGAATATATCCAGTGTTTATTTGGGTCTCTGTGAGAATGTTGTAGCTCCCTGCCGCCCCTTGGTCCTGAATTGTAAAGGTCTGGTTGCCACTGGTGGGAGCGGCAATGCTGAGGGTAGCGAGGTTTGCGCCAGAACTGCTAACAATCTGACTCGCCGTCTTCGCATTAAACGCATACGGTACTGCAGTGAGCTTGAGTCTTGGGGACATCTCTCCGTCCCAGGTGGGACTAGCGGTTTGGGTAGTACCACCAACGTTCATGGTGAGGTAGAGCTGTTGGTCCCAGGGCATAGTACCGGGGAAAGCTGTTTGGGAACCAAGGTTAACAGTGACGTAGCCATTGGCTACTCGGACACGGTTGTCGTTACCTGCTGTACCACCATTGCTGTCGTAGTAGGTTTCAGTCCAGAGGAGAGTGCCACCACTCAGGGCATCGTAGAGCTTGAACTGGATGTTGTAGTCACCGTCTGGGGCAATGGCACCAGCAGCGGTTTCCAAACGAGCCTGGAAGTTCAGGTTGTCACTGGTGGCAGCATAGGCGTGTGGAACGCCTGTGCCCCCGCGCGTGAGGAAAAAGAGGGGTGATACGAGCAAAACGAACACCAAAATTGTACGAATGGGCCGAGTGATAGCCTGTACGTTCTGCCGCGAGTGGTACACCGACACGACAAATCCCCTGAGCGGTATACGCTTCAGGGTGCGACGGAACAGTACGAGTTTTTTGCCCTGTCTATGCATGGCTTCTTTTGTTTTGGTTTTTGAGAGTTTTTGTTTGTATCAGTTTGTTTTGTTTTTGCCGATACGTATGTAATTGTGTACGTCTTGCGTTACAAAAACAAGAGAGCTTAGGCCTATTTTCTAAAGCAACAGAATGGCGAGGTTTTATGTATGTAATTCATATCAATATGTTATTATTAATACAACGATATACCTTAAAATGGTGTAAAAACGTTGTTATTTTACCTCATATATTCGTTTCCGAGAGTCGATTTGCAGTTGTTATAATATCAACATTTGTTATAATACTGTAAAAGTTATCCACAGGCACAAGCCCCTTTTAATCAAAAAGGGGCTTGTTTTTTTAACCACGAGCGTGATATAGTGCGTCTGTTACTTCTAAAATAAACAAACAATAAGGAGAAAAAATGAGTATAACTCGCAACTCATTGAAGCGCCCAGCAGCGTTATTTGCAGCTGCGGCGATACTCGTTGGAGCAGCTGCCCCAGCGTTACTATTTGGTAGCAGTGCATATGCTGGCCAGGTAACCTCACGTCAAATTAAAGTCAGCGACAGCGCTCCCAGCTCAAACGCTACCTTCGCCAGTGGCGTCGGTAGTGGTACGAACGTTTCGTACGAAGTGAAGTTCACTGCCCCAACAGCTAGTAACATTGGGGGCATCGTGGTAGACATCTGTGCGAACACGCCACTCGT
>JBGAWL010000069.1:0-2976 GCA_044227625.1 Saccharimonadales bacterium (SeqCode)
CTGGCTATCCGGTTCTACTCCGCAAGAAAAAGCAATACCAATGCTACGCCGCCTTGAATCATATTTCGGTTTGGCACCGGGAGTGTTGGTTGAACTTGCCAGAGGGCGCACCCAAAACTCACCTAGCACGGTCGGCGCCCTGAAACCGATTGCTTACCGCGAGCGCGTTAGTAAGAACAGCCTTCAGTACACACTTAAGAATGTTCTTGCCGCACTTAAGGCCGAATGGCTTTCGCTCCTCGAATATAAGACTTCATTGCTGCCTATGCTTGAGAGGCAGAACAGCGGACGATGGGTATCGACGGAGCACTCAACCATTCGTGAGTGCGAAAAGATGTGGTTTTGCTTCCATGATGGTCGATACGTTCCAACTGCCGAAATTAACTGGAGGCTCATTGCACAATATTTAGGGTGGTTGTCATTGTCAAGCGAGCAAGGTGGTGCCGGAATACCCAAGGAAGCGGCACAGACTCTTGGATGGCTACTGGTGCCTACGCGGCTGAACAGCTACACAACTTGGCGCATTAAACGCTCGGGGGGAATTTTTCATAACGGGGTGATGCAATTTCTAAAGACCGTCAAGGGACTCACGCACCCAGTTACAGGCTACCTGACCCAATCACCGCATCTTGCATCAGCCTTGCCCGCAGAAGCAGGCATTACAGTGCCCTGGGGTGAAGCGTGCGAAAAAACCTTTGCGTGGTCCAAGAAGACCTTGGGTATTCTGACGCCAACCCAAAAAACATCACGGGACCCGTTTGAGCCCGTTAAAGCCGTTTTGGAACTCACTGAACCCATGGAGGCTGTTTCGGACATGGTTCAACGAATGAAGTCTGTGCGCCCAACAACCGGGGGGGAAACAGAGGCTGTATGGTGCCGTGATTTGGTACTAATAAAGTTACTCGCGTCCAATCCGTTGCGTGCCAAAAACCTGAAACTATTAACGTATCTCCCCGACAACACTGGCAACTTATACCAAAGAAGCGATGGCTCTTGGCATATCCACATTCCACCTGAGATGTTCAAGAACCAGAATGGCGCAGCGAAAAACAAGGCGTACGACATGCCGGTAGACAAGTCCGGGTGGGGTGACATCGAGCGTTACTTGAAGCGCTACCGTCCTTTGTTACCCCATTCCGAGCAGTTGCCCTATGTATTCATTTCATCTGAAGAAAATGAAACGCCGGGCCCCTGGGGGTCTCTTAACCGCCGAGTATTCTCCTTAACCAAGCAATACCTCTGGCGTTGCCCTGGCGCAGGACCTCATGTATTCCGGTACATCAAGGGGACGGCAATCTTGAAAGCAAGCCCAGGCGAGTGGGATACGGCTGCACAAGTGTTGCACGATAGAGTTGAAACAGTACGGAAACACTATGCCCACCTCCGGGGGGCGGATGGTGCCGAGCGCGCGCATTTCCTGCTCCAAAAGTCTTTTGCTAGGATGTAATAGCAACCTATCGAAATGTCATGACATCATCCAGAAGCCCACCGACTAGGTGGGTTGTTTTGCGCCGACCCTTACCGAAGCCTCTCATATACGCTTGCAATTCCCGCCAGATTTCATAACGTAACATACATTGGAACGTGTTATTACTTGGACATCAACAGCGACTCGTCCTGACCCCGAACAGATGCGGGAGGCGCGCGGCTTGACGGTGGCCGTCGTTAAGTCGCCCTCGGCCAGGCTAGTCTCGTCAGCAACGTAGGCGGTATTGAGGCCGGCGGCCGCAGCTTGGTCAGCTATGCGTTCTTACATGCATGCATCATCGAAACGCGATGAGAACTCACATAGAGTTGTGCCGACAGCTGAGCACCACTGACGCAACTCGACAATGTCCAGCCGTCGCTCTCCGCGTTCGCATTTGCTGACGAAAGTCTGTGTCGCATTCAGCCGCAACGCGACCTCAAATTGTGTCAGTCCCGCGCGCTCTCTAGCTGCTCGAAGACACTCGAGAAACAAGGCGTATTCCTTCGTATGAATGGATTTTTCCATCGGCGTCACAAGCAGATAGACGTCGATAGCTTGAAGTCCAAAATAGAATAGTCCAAAATGGACTATTGCGTCCTAGATAGGTGGTTCTGCTAGGACACACCCACATAACTTCTCATCTGCTGCGGTGAAACACAGGGAAGCTCGGACAACACATTTTTTAGGAATAGCCATGGAACAACTCGGCAAAGCATTCGATGCTTTTGGGGGTTCGACAAAAACCGACGATAAGGAGCAACCACCAATACAGCCATCAATGACATTGGAATCTGAAACAACCTTACCCCAAGATGTTTATAGCCTCAGCACCTTGGAGCTCATCTACCGAATTCTGGAAGAGGATGGCATGGACCTCGTGGGAAACCCAGGTACTGCATTTGCTACCTTTGACCATGAGCGCGGAGTAGTGATTGTCTTTGCCGAGAGGCAAGCGCTCGTTCATATAGTCCCTTACCGTACAGAAACGTTTCTTGCAGCCATTAATTGTGCCCAAAACGAGGGGGCCAACTTTAGCGCATGTGGAAATCAGGTGATTTGCGCCATTGGGGATGTTTCAGCCCGGGGCGCATCGTACGCCGAAGCTGCTTTACGAGCGCTACTTTCATATAAACGAAAAGCCAAAAGCGATTGAATTTCACAGAACAACGTCAGATGGCCACCTGAGCACCCCCCGCTACCAGTCCAGGAGCAGCCGACGGCCACCTATTCGGAACGCCTCCCCAAAGCCCACCATATACCGCTTGTGATTCTCACCAGATTTCCATATCATAACGTAACATATATTAATAACGTATCATAACTCGGACACCAACAATGGCACGCGAAGCAACGATTACCTCGGAAGGCGTGGCCGCTGTAGCCAACCGCATCCGCGCTGGTGGAGGCCGCCCGACGGCACGGGCCGTACGCGAGGAGTTAGGTTCGGGCTCGATGGCTACAGTGCTAAAGCACTTGCGGGTGTGGCAGGCTGCTGAAGGTCGCCATGT
>JBGAWL010000006.1:0-41504 GCA_044227625.1 Saccharimonadales bacterium (SeqCode)
TACCTATTCTTCGGCGCTCGTTGCTTGGTATGGGTGGGTGTTTATCGTGCCGACCCATTACGTACTTTCGGTTATGTTTGAACTGCAAGTTCCACTACAGTTCAGTGCGGCGTGGGGGTGGCTGGCGGTTTATGCAGTGGTTAACATGGCGGCATTTTGGCTCGGTCTGGTTGGGTACCGAATGGTAGATGCGAGTATTGCCAGTCTTATAGGGCTACTTGAGGTTATTTTTGCAGTAGTTTTTGGAAGTATTTTGTTTGCGGAACATTTGCAGTTCTCGGTCTACCTAGGAGGTGCGTTCATTATCATTGCAGCTATGTTGCCGGATGTAGTGAAGCTGCTTGACGAAAGAAAGCAGGGCTCGGCGTGAAGTCGATTGTGCTGGGCGGAGGGTGTTTTTGGTGTACAGAGGCGGTATTTGTGCGGGTCGAAGGCGTGACAGGGGTTGTTGCTGGGTATGCTGGAGGTAAGACACCAAACCCGACTTACGAACAGGTGTGTGGGGGCAAAACCGGCCACGCCGAAGTAGTGCGGGTAGAGTACGATGAAACCAAAACAACTTTGGAACATCTGCTGCACATCTTTTTCGCTACACACGACCCAACCACGCCGAATCGTCAGGGCGCAGATGTTGGTACGGAGTACCGTTCAATTATTTTATACAGTGATGAAGCGGATGAGGTGAAAGTTCAATCTGTTATACGTGAGCTCCAAGGTAAAACAGACGCGCACATTGTTACAGAAGTTGCATTGCTCACGGATTTTTACGAGGCAGAGGCGTATCACCACAATTACTTCGAGCAGCACCCGGAGCAAGCCTATTGCCAAATAGTCATTAACCCGAAAATAGACAAACTTCGGGCATTTTTACGGACGGAAACCAACAAAACCTAGCTATTACATACTTCTCATGGTATACTGAGAGCATCGAAGTTGTCCCGCCAGGCGGTAGGGGTATGCTCCCTGAAAAGACAGCTTCAATCTTTGGATCGTTCAGCACCAGCGTTCCGTTGCTCGCGTTATCTCTTTGGTGAGCAAAAAATACATAATTCATATTAAATTTCGGGTAGCGGCTGCGAGGTATTGCCGTGCGATTGCCCGCGTGTGAAAGGAAAACAATGACAAACATACTTATTTTTATTGGAACGCTTCTGACGACGGCTAGCTTTGTGCCGTATTTGCGTGACATAATTCGGCACGGCGCGCGGCCGAGGCTAGTTTCTTGGGTGATATGGTCGCTCTTGCTTGGGCTCATGGCAGTTGTTTCCGTAGAGGAAAAGCAATGGGCGAGCGCCTTGGTAGCCGGTGTTTCGGGGTTGGGTTGTCTGGCGGTTGTGGCTCTTGGCCTTCGCTACGCGAGCCGTCATGTGACACGGTTAGAACGCGTGACGCTCATGGGTGCTTTACTGGGAATTGCCCTGTGGTTTGTGGTGGGCAGCCCACTGGTCGTCATGATGATTGCACTTGCGGTGGATGCGCTCGCCTATATACCGACGTTTATTCATGGCTGGCAAGAACCCGAAGAAGAATCAGTGCTTGCGTTCGCCTGTGCTGGTGTGGGCGAGGTAATAATATTGGTGGCTGTATGGATGCAGCACGCACCACTGCTCGGCATGTTGTACCCGCTCTATGCGGGCGTCTTTAGCTTGGCAATGGTTGCTACTATATACGCTTCGCAGTTTTGGTATGGTACGGGCGATATAGAAGCCGCCGAGGCTCAATACACCGTATAAGTACGCTATACTGTAAGGACTACAAAGGAGTAGCAAATTATGAAAGCAATCTGGAACGGGACGGTCATAGCAGAGGCAGGTAAAAACGAGCTTATATACATAGAGGGGAACTGGTATTTTCCGCCCGCCAGTGTGCAGCATGAGCTACTGAGCGAAAGCCCAACGCCCTACACTTGCCCTTGGAAGGGCAAGTGTCAGTACTATACAGTCGAGGTAGACGGTCAAATAAATGCCGATGCTGCTTGGAGCTACCCAGTACCACTCCCGACGGCAATTGAGCGAGTGCACAAAGACTTTAGCGGCTACGTCGCCTTCTGGCGCGGCGTAGAGGTGAGCGGTGAATAGCCGGGATGATGCGTGGCTGAGAGAATTGGCGCGAGAGCAGGGGACGCCGCTATTTGTGTATTCGCGGGATATGCTTGTAGAACGTGCAAAAAAGTTGCTCAATTTGGAACTGCCATTTGGGCTTACTGCCAGATACGCCGTGAAAGCGAACAATCACCCGGAGGTGATACGTCTGTTTCATGAAAGCGGGCTACATTTCGATGCGAGCTCAAGCTATGAAGCGCAAGAGCTGCTAGAACTTGGAATTGCCGGCGACAAAATAAGCTTGTCTAGTCAGCAGCCGGCGCATAATTTGACAGCGTTGCTTGGTGCCGGCGTGCTGTATGTGGCAACATCGCTACACCAGCTAGAGCTTTTTGTTGCGAGCGAGAATCACCCCGCATCAGTTGGGCTCAGAGTGAACCCCGGGATTGGGGCGGGGCACAATAACCGCACCACGACTGGCGGGGCAAATAGCAGCTTTGGCCTATGGCAGGCATATGTGCCAGAGGCACTTAAACTAGCAGCAGCACGCGGGGTGAAGATTGACCGGCTCCATATACACATTGGCTCGGGCGCTGACCCAGCCATGTGGGGGAAGATGATGGAAACAGCGCTAGAAATTGCCGAAACCATGCCCGATGTGACGAGCCTTGACATGGGAGGTGGGTATAAAATACACCGCTACGGCGACGAACACGAAACTGACATGGCAGCAGTCGGGGTGAAATTTGCCCAACTTTTACAGGGGTTCGCAGACAAAACGGGACGAAAACTGCGCCTAGAAATAGAGCCGGGAACATGGCTTGTTGGTCACGCCGGTGTGCTACTGGCCAGTGTTGTTGACGTAGTAGACACGGGGGCAGACGGCCATACATTCCTTAGGCTCAACACCGGCATGAATGATTTTGCGCGGCCAGGGATGTACGGAGCGCAACACACCATAGCCGTTCTGAATGATGCGACAGAAAAGCAGGAGTATGTGGTGGTGGGCCACAACTGTGAAACAGGCGATATACTTACGCCAGCACCGGGTGACCCGGAAGGGATTGAATCGCGCGAACTGCGCCGCGCAGACATTGGCGACACGGTCGCTATTTATGACACTGGCGCATACTGCCGCAGCATGAGCCACAAAGGCTACAACAGCTATCCGAACGCCCAAGAACTGCTTATTTGAATAGTTTGTCTTTGAGGCTACCGAGGGTTCCGCCGAGGCTACCTCCCGCGTCTTTCAGGTCCGCGAGGTCAAGTTTGCCATCACCGTTTCCGTCTGCTTTGGCTTTTAGCTGGTCGAGTGTGCCGTTATTGACGCCGTCTTTTAGGCCTTCTAGGTCGGCGGCCGTAATTTTGCCGTCGCCATTTATGTCAGCCTTGGCCTTGATATCATCAAATAAACTCATGAGTACCTCCTTGTTTAGTGTAGGCTCAATTATACCTCCACAACGAGGTGTAGCCTGTAACTTTGCTTACATTATTTTTTGAAGATTATGACATACTGAAATATGTAAAAGGAGGTTACATGGAAGTACAGGTAAATTATCTTGCGGTATTACTTGCAGGAGCATCAAGCATGGTAGTGGGCAGCATTTGGTATGCAAAGGGTGTGTTTGGGAGTAAATGGGCAAAGCTTGCGCATGTCGACTTAGACAAAAAAATGAGTTCGGCCGACATGACGAGGCTTATGGGCCTAACATTTCTAGCTTCGCTGGTAACGGCCTACGTGCTTGCGCACGTGACGTATCTGAGCAATCACTTTTTCGGCGGAAGTTTCCTCACAAGTGCACTGCAAACGGCGTTTTGGGTGTGGCTGGGCTTTACGGCTGCCCGCATACTCACGCACGATTTGTTCGAGGCACGTCCGAGTAAACTGACGCTGCTCACTTTTGGAAACGAACTTGCGACCATACTGGTTATGGCGGTCATCGTTGGCCTACTGAAGCCTTAACACATATGAAAACTGCGGTGGTTTTTCTTGATTAACCTCTGTACAATAGTAGAAAAGAGGAGGATTTTATAGTGGTGCAGAAAAAAGTGAGCGCTGTGCGTTCTAAAAAATCGAGTGCAGCGCAAAGCCTGAGACCATTGCAACGGTTTGCGTTATTTTTCTTTAGTCGTCCTCGCCTGACAGCGTTTTTGGCGCTCATAATTGCCGGATTTGGCGTGCTAAGCTACTCAACACTACTCAAGCGCGAGGGTTTTCCGCCCATCAACATTCCCTACGCCATAGGGCAGGCGACCTATTTTGTGAATGATGCTAGTAAGGTAGACCGCGAACTTGCGAAGCCTGTTAGCGAATACCTCATGAAACAATCAGGCGTGAAAACGGTCCAGACCAACAGCCTCGGAAACTTCGCAACGGTGATAGTGCAGTACGAGGAAAAAACCGATGCTGCAAATAGGAGCCGCGCTTTGCAGAACGCTATGGTCGAACAAAAAATTCTTCCGGCTGGAGCGAACGTGAAGTTTCAGGCCGCCCAGTTTGGATTTACCGAACGGGGAGATGATGCGGTTGTGTCGTTCTTCTCAAAAAATGACGCGGCACTACCAGAGCCAGAGCTTGTCGCGGCCGCAACGCGCGCCGCAGCCTTTATACGAGACCAAAAACTGAGCCTCATTAAGGACGCTTCAATCATATCGCCCATAGAACAGGCGCAGAACCCTCTGACCGGAGAAGTACAGAATGTTCAGAGTCGGTTTGAGCGGTTTGGTGAACGTGTGGACGACAAAACGTCGTTCTACAGTTCGGTACCCATTGGCGCTTCTATTATGAAAGGCGGTGATGTCGTGGAGTTTGGCGACCAGCTGCAAAAGGCGGTCGATGCCTACAACGGCAGTAGTGAATCCACGGGCTACGCTATGCGGGTGAGCGCCAGTTTTGCACCGAGCATACGCCAACAAATTAGTGAGCTGCAAAAAACGTTGCTTGAAGGATTGCTCGCCGTGCTGGTGATTGGTTCTATTGTGATTGCAGTGCGCGCCTCTGTCATCACGGTGCTGTCCATGGTAACGGTAATCTTTGCCACCCTTGGGGTGCTTGAGCTCATTGGCTACACCCTGAACACCATTTCGCTGTTTGCGCTCATTTTGAGTCTATCGCTTATAGTCGATGACACCATTATTGTGGTCGAGGCGCTCGATGCCCAGCGAAAGCGGAAAAATGATGCTCGCGATATCGTGAAAACGGCCATTGGCAAAGTCGGACGCGCCATGATAGCCGCAACATCTACGGCGGCACTTAGTTTTGCGCCACTTCTTTTTGTAGGCGGAATACTGGGTGGGTTCATACGCGTCATGCCTATTACCATCATCTCCGCGCTGCTCATAAGTTTGCTCGTTGCGCTGGTCTTCATACCGTTTTATGCCCGGTTTATTATGCTTGGCAAAAAACATGTCGGCGCCAAGGCCGAGCATGAACTGGCAGCCGATTTTGAGGCGCGTGTCGCGCGGTGGCTAGCGGCTCCCATGCTGTGGGCGCAGCACAGTAAACGCAAACTGTTTGGTGTAGGACTAGCAGCAATTGTTCTCAGCTTTGTCTTCATTGGCGCGGGCGGTTACTTGTTCCAGAAGGTAACGTTCAACATCTTCCCACCATCCAAAGACACCAACCAAATCGCGACGACGCTTCGTTTTCCGACCGGAACAACCATTGCTCGGGCCGAGGTGATTAATGACGCAGCCATGCAAAAAATCAAAACCGTTCTGGGTGAAGATTTTGTGTCGGGCGCGAACTATGGGATTGCTAACGCCCAGAGTGCACAATTTTTCATAGACCTGAAGGATTATAACAAGCGTAAAACCACCGCGCCGCAGTACATTGACCGTTTGAAGGCTGAGTTCAAGGACTTTAAGGAGGCGCAGTTTAGTGTTACGACTATTGACGCTGGGCCGCCAGCGTCAGATTTTACGGCTCGAGTTTCGGCCGATGTAAATCGACCAGCTGCCGAAAAGCTTGCTAACGATATTGCAGTATACTTACGTGGTGCAGATATTCGACGCATAGACGACAGCAAAATCAAGTTTGAAACCGTTTCGGTTGATAACGCGGACGTGCTAACTCGTGCGGACAGTAAAGCGTTTATTGGTATTACGGCGAAGTTTGTCGATACCGATACAACGGCACTGGTAACCGCCACGCAAAAGGCGGTTGAAGATACCTTTACCCCCGAGAAGGTTGCAGGCTATGGCTTGCCAAAAGACGCGGTGAGCTTTAACTTTGGCCAGGAAAGTGAAAACCAAGACAGCTTCAAGACGCTTGCCATCGCATTTCCTGCGGTGCTACTGGTGATTTACCTGGTACTTTCAGTTCAGTTCCGCAGCCTGCTCCAGCCGCTTCTCATTTTTATGGCCATACCGTTTAGCCTGTTTGGGATTACACTGGGGCTGTGGCTGACCGACAATGCCTTTAGCTTCTTTGCCATGCTTGGGTTCTTTGCGCTGATTGGTTTGAGTATAAAAAATACCATTTTGCTCACTGATTACGCAAACCAATCACGCAGGGCAGGGATGAACCCGGTTGAGGCGGCTCATGAGGCTCTGGCCGAACGCTTCCGTCCGCTGGTTGCAACAAGTTTGACGGCTATTGTTTCAATCATCCCGCTCGCGTTGACCAGTCCGTTTTGGCAAGGGCTCGCCGTGGTACTGATGTTTGGCTTGCTTTCAAGTACGCTCATGGTTGTGACGGTATTTCCGTATTACTACTTGGCTGGCGAGTTTCTACGTGGTGTGTTTCGGCGCAGAGTGTCGCGGCCGCTGAAAAGACGATTTCGACGAGCATAACAACGAAAGGTACGGCGTATTGTGCAGCAGAATCAGCCGAAACCAGAAGTAAACAACGGGCCGTTTGCGGTTTTGAAACGCATTCTCAGTGGAAGACCAGCCTTCGAGGCGATACAGGGTGAGCGCGGGCAACAGGCTCTGAGCCAACATGGTGGTGCTGTGCCCGCTGGCGCGAATCCGTATTTGCAGGCATCTGGCCGCAAGGTCTACCCAGTGGTAAAGGTGGCAAGTGCGCATTTTCACCGGAGCGGTGACCACAGTGAATTACGAGTTCATATACATAATGAATCCCACTTTGACATCCAACTCGATAAAATCCGGCTGCTTGGCCGTGTGGTTGAGCTTGACCGAAACCTTGCGCCACATGGCAGTGCCGAGCTTCTTGTGTACCAGGGACATTCGTTTCATGCTCGACCAGATGCGCGGGCAGAGCTGATCTATCAAATCATCGGCTCAAACGACTATTTCATGAACCCGCACGACATACAGTTTCGCCAGGAGTCTGATGGTGTTTTCTTGGTAACGGAATTTCGCAGTCGCGATAATCTTGTAACCGATGTGTAAATAGGTCTGTGTACTGAGTACAAATTATGGTACATTTGTGAGAGTAGGGTGATATAAGGAGCAAAACTATGTCAGAGCATAAACTGAAAAAAACCGAGAAAGTCGACAAGACTGACTACAGTGCAAATACTACAGATGCGCGAGTTCTGAGAGAACGAAATGCCTATGAGCATCCCGGATTTTTCCTGCGTGGGGCTGTTTGGATTGTGTCGCGGTTTCCGCTGACACGACATAAGTACCAAAACTGGACGACCAGTCGAACGATTATCGTTGGTTGGCTGCTGTGGCTTGTGGTATTACCAATCATCCCCATTGTGGCAGCAGTCATTTGGTACGTGCACGACCCAGAAGGGTTTAAAAAGAGTCCATGGGCGAAGGCACTCCTGGCGATTGCAGTTGCCTGGGCCGGTTACGCAGGGGTTATTCTAACCAACCCATCACAGGCAAACGTAAATGGTCGCTATTCGCCGGTACAAACGGCGCCAAATGGTGAAGTCGCTGGCAAAATGGACGCCGTTAACACGCCTTCGGCAGAGGCAAAACAAAAGGTTGCTGCCCAAACTGTTAGCAAGCCTTCAAACGGCAAAAAGTTCGATAATTGTACCCAAGCGTTTGAAGCCGGCGTCTTTAATATAAAGCGATCCGATTCGGCATATCAGCCAAAGCTTGACCGTGATAGTGACGGTATCGCTTGCGAGAAATAACGATGGATTTGAAGCAAATACTCCTCGACCAGCTATCTGGCTCCGCAGCAGACTCACTGGGTTCGCGCAATGGACTCGATGCTTCCCAGACAAACTCTGCGATGGATTCAGCGTTGACGGCAATACTGAGTGGATTACAACAAAATGTGAGTAGTAGCGATGGTGCAAATAAACTCGATAAAGCGCTAGCGAATGATCACAATGGTTCGGTGTTAGACGATATTGTCTCTTCTGTCGGAAGTGCGGGCACTCAAGCAGACGGTACTAAAATCCTTTCTCACATTTTCGGCAGCAAGAAGGGAAAAGTAGCCGACAGCGTTGCGAAAGACGCGGGCGTGAGCAACGCGGCAGCAGGCGATATACTCAGCACGCTTGCTCCGATCGTGCTCGGGCAGCTCGGCAAACAAAAACAATCAGGCGGACTTGATGCTGGTGGCCTTATGAATATTTTGCTCGGACAAAATACCGGTCAGGGAAATGGCGGGCTTGGTGATGTTGTATCAGGAATGTTTACTAAAAAGAATGCTGGTATACTCGCGCTCATACTCGGTTTCTTAAAAATGTTTATGGCAAAGAAATGAGTATATCCCCGAAAGGGGTGGGCGGTATTGAAACATGTCACCAGGCAGTATACGGGCTGGATGCCATCATGCACGGCCACATGCCGGACACACCGTATTATTTACTTGGAGGCATAACAACCGCGACACTTATTGATCATGAATCGCGGATTATTCCGTCGGAGCGCTTGGTAGTTGCAGGCCCTGACTCCGATTTGTCCGTACGTAGACCAAATGGAACTCCAAGAGATGCCGATATCCTTCTGCTTGGAGTGCTGCCAAAAGAAACACTTCAAAATGTTAAAGCCGCTGTCTTGGCGGGCAGTAGAAAGTCCATTGAGGTGTCTGTTTTTGGGCTTGATAGACACGTGCCAAATGCAGGCGTTGGGCGTCGTATGGCATGGAATATGGCGCAATGGGTTTCGCGTCGAACGCTAGATACGGAAGGCAACCATCGTTATGAACTATTCCCGTTATCGTGCGTTGTTCAGGCTGCATCTTATGAGCCATGGCGATTGGTACTGCCTGGTATGAAAGACGGTGAAGGTATATCGATCCTAAATCCTGGTGCGCACTGGCTTGCATATCAGATGCGATCTATTGGTGGTCTCCGGGGCAAGGATGCAGAAAAAGTAGAAAAGATGGGTGAGAGAGTAGAGCCGATTTTTCGCGAGCAGATACATGACGGTGTACTCAGAGAATGGCGTTTATTTGCCGAGTCGATAACAACGATGCGCGATGAAGGGATCATTTTGCCTGGAAATAGACATCCTGCTGCAAGACCAAATGACCTACGGGTAGGGCAACAGAAATCAAAGCTATCTAATTGGGGTGAGGGACATAGCGGAATCGTTGATGTTGGGCAAAAACCTGGTATTCAAAGAGTACTCAATATATTCGTGCGATCAAGTTAGACGATAACACAACATTTTCAGGCTAACTTCGGTGATACAATGCTCGTATGGACGAACAGGCAAACCTCGAGCAAGAACGACAAAAAGAGATAGATAGCTACACAGAGACAGATGTATTTGCATGGGCAAACAACCTCGTGCAGTACAAAGACGAGCTTAAGATTGAACTATTTTTTATTTCAAAAAACTATGTGTTATACCGCACTGCAATGGCCGAGGGGCTGAAGAAACAGCTCGAGCCGATCTTTATAGACGAGGTTCTGGACTATATACTTGAAGGCGCCGAAAACGGCCTGATAGTTCGTGGTTTTGAAGATGCTGAGGCAGAAGCTGGTGTGCTGCAGCGTACACAAGTATTTAAGGTAGAAAAACTGCGCGAGACACTGGGCTGGCTGAAAACTCAGGAGCGTGAAATTGTACTATTTAAAGACGAAGAACACGATATTAACCATATGAAGGGCGTCTTAGCACGCGTTTCACACCCAGAGATGGATAAGCCGTTTTACCTGGCAAAAGTTTTGCCAAAATCTCAGGTCATGAAAGGTAAGCAGGGTTGGATGCTTCGCGCTGATAAGTTTGTCCCTTTTGATGCAGAGGCGGCGCTGCGCCTTCCCACTGACCCGCAGTTGCTCGTAATCGATCAAGACCTGTATGTTTTTAGCCAGAGTAAGCTGAAGACACTGTTTGGCTACGATGCCAAAGAAGCCAGTATAGCCGAAGCCAAGGTGCGTGAGATTATGGACGTATACGGGCTGAGCTTCCCGGAGGGCGTTGGCATGAATGCACTGCTGAAAGGGAAAAAGCAGCTCATACAGAAACTCCAAAAGCTCGAAGTCGGCAAAGTCAGCCAAGAAAAGGCACTCGAATACGCCGAAGACATGGATTTGGAGCTCATGCCAGATGACCAAGGAAAAATCATCATCATGGACGAAAAAGACCTCACCACGTTTGTGAACATCATAAATGAAGACTACTGGGAATCGCCGCTAACCGGCGAACGCTACGAAATCATTAAAAAACGCCCCTTGAAAGTCAAAGACGACGAAACCGAGGTGTAGTTTTGTCAGAAACACAGCATAGAGAAGGAAAAACCGAAAAAGCCGCTCGGTGGTACCGAAACGTCAATGCGCTGGGCGCAGCAGCCTGTTTTGCCGTTGGAGCGTTTGCGCCTGCTGTGGCGGTTGCAGCGAACGTTCTGGGCGCCGTTAACCTCGCTCAGGCGGCGGGCGGAGAAGTGGTTCGTCAAAATGCCCGAAAACGACGCCGTAAGTAACACTCCGTCCTACTATTCACAGCATTAACATCCATAACCGGTACGAGAACGCTTTCGTAGCTTCTTGTTAAATAAACCGTACGGCCGTACAATTTAAATATGGCAAAAAATGCGCAAACGAGCGCACTGGTAGACGCAGTACTCAGAACGGCCGTCTTTGGCACGGCACTAACGGCGCTTGTTCTTGCGCCAAATGCGCTCATTGGTCTGGAAGGACCGATGAAGCGAGCGTTCGACGCGCTGGACAGGCGAGCGCAAGAGCGGGAGATTGCACGAATACTTGCCTACATGCGCAGTAAAAAACTGCTCGCAGAGAACTATGAGAATGGGCTCGAAATCACAACTCTTGGCAGACTCCGCCTCAAGCGGCTTGAGTACGATAAACTGGCTATACCCGTCCCAGAGGTGTGGGATGGACAATGGCGACTCGTACTCTTCGATATACCAGAAGAGCAAAAGCGGGCGCGGCGGCTATTTACCGACAAGATAAAGCAGCTGGGCTACCGATACTTGCAGCAAAGTGTGTGGGTACACCCGTTTGAATCACGCCGTGAAATTACGCTCGTGGCCGAAAAGCTAGATATCAGCCGATTCGTCACATACATTATCACCGCCCACATAGACCACGAAGCCGTACTCATAGACCGTTTCAAAACCGTGTTTGCCCTTGAGGAAAAATAAACCGTACGGTCGTACGGTTTAAAATGACGGTTTGATACTTCGTTAAGGTATGAAATCTAATGAGGGGGGTGGGTTTGTTGAAAATAAGTTCTGTTGTAGTTGCAAGGCTGGGGCAGGAGGGTATACTAGAAGTACTTTCGGGGGCAGTGACGCCGACGAAGTACGATGTAAACGCATAGCGTAAGGAGATAGGTACGATGAGACAGTCACAAGCACTCAATCTAATGATGCAAGGCCAGTCGGTTTTTTTGACGGGTGCGCCTGGGGCGGGGAAGACATACGTTTTGAACCAGTTTGTGCGTCTTGCCAAACAGCGGGGCAAGAATGTAGCCGTTACGGCCAGTACGGGGATTGCCGCGACGCACATAGGAGGTAGCACTATACACAGCTGGTCTGGGCTAGGAATCCTTGATAGCCTAAGCCAGCACGACCTCGCTCGCCTGAGTGCCAAATCGAGCTTGGTGAAGCGCTACAATAGCACGGATATACTCGTTATAGACGAAGTGTCAATGCTGCACGGTCGGCGGCTCGACATGGTGAACGCGGTTGCAAAAAAGATTCGGCGCACTGACGCTCCGTTTGGCGGCCTGCAGGTGGTGTTGGTGGGTGATTTGTTTCAGCTACCACCGGTAACACGGGGGAGCGACACAGCAGATTTTGCCCACCAAAGTGCAGCCTGGAAAGAACTCAACCCCGTTATATGCTATCTAAACGAACAGCACCGGCAAGCTGCCGGAGATGCGCTTTTGGACTTGCTGGGTGCCATGCGCCGCGGCGACGTAAATGAGTTTCACGAACTAGCGCTTCGAGAACGTATGCATCGGCCCATCCACGACGCCCAGGCGGTGACTCGACTGTATGCTCACAACGTTGATGTCGATACCATAAATTATCGCCACCTCCAGGCCATTCAGCAGCCCGCACGCCGTTACACTATGGAGGCAAAAGGTGCGGCTGCCAAACGCGAACAGCTTATGAAGAGTGTGCTCGCACCGGAGGTGTTGGAGCTAAAAAAAGGTGCCGAAGTGATGTTTGTAGCCAACAGCCAAAAAGGCAAATTTGTAAATGGCACCCGGGGCGTGGTGGTAGACTTTGTGAACGGCGCACCTCTGGTGGTTACGACCGGCGGCCGCGAAGTGCTAGTAGAGCTGCACAGTTGGTCGCTTGAGGAAGATGGCCGCGTGAAAGCTGAGGTGACGCAGCTCCCGCTCCGGCTCGCGTGGGCTATCACCATCCATAAAAGCCAAGGCATGAGCCTGGATGCCGCCGAGATTGACCTGAGCCGGAGTTTTACGCCCGGCATGGGCTACGTGGCGCTGAGCCGCGTGCGAAGTATGGACGGCATATTTTTGGTGGGCATCAACCACACGGCGCTTGCTATGCACCCAGTTGTACATGAGTTTGACCAGTGGCTGCGAGAGGCTTCGGAACAAATGGCGTTAAAAACAGCTGATTTTACCGAAGAGGCCGAAAAAAATGAGGTGGAATCGGCACTCGATGAAGCACTACTAAGCACACTCAAAAAATGGCGCACTGGGCAGGCAGCCAAAGAAAAAATCCCGTCCTACATGGTTTTTCACGACACCACACTCCAAGAGCTCGCTGCTCGCCGCCCACAGACCACCCAGGCACTCTTGGCAGTAAAAGGTATGGGTAAGATGAAATACGAAAAATATGGAGCTCAGTTGCTGGAAATCCTAGCAAAATAATGCGGAGTTTCGCCTCCGCTGGCGACTTCCTTTTTTGGTGGCAAAAAAGGAAGCGAAAAAAGCCAGGCACATCTCCAACCTCTCGGCAGCTGTTGTGATAGACTACAACGCAAAAACACTGCCACGTCGCATTTTTGCAGCTGTTGTAGCAAGTCACAACAGCTGGACCGGGAGGCCTCCGCAGTGCCGTTTATAGATGTATCGCTGGTGCGATTTTCTGAGCGGCCTACGGCCGCGTTCTTATCTCTTAACTCTTATCTCTTAACTCTGTATAATAAACTCATGAGTGAAAATCAAAAACAGGGGCAGGGGAGGAAACCGTGGTGGGCGGGGCGGAAGAAGCCGAAGTCCGCCGTCCAGGCTGTCTCGCCGCCGAAACCAAAAGGCAACTATGCGTTCATAGACAGCCAGAACCTTAACCTTGGGGTGCAAAAGATTGGTTGGAAGATGGACTGGCACAAGTTCCGTGAGTGGTTACGGACGGAGTATAACGTCACACACGCTTTTATGTTCATAGGGTACATGGCCGAAAACGAATCGCTCTATGAGCAGATGTATGCCCATGGGTTTTTGGTGGTGCTAAAGCCGACAGTGGACATAAAACAACGACCAACGACCAATGTTCAACGTCCAGCAAACAGCCAACCATCAACCATCAACGAAAGAACGAAAAAAACTTACCCAGGTGAAAAAGAGACAGATAAAACAGAGGAAGTAGAAAAATCCCAGGTGAAGGGAAACATAGATGCCGACCTTGTACTGTACGCCATGAAAGAGCTGCCACATTACGACAAAGCGGTTATTGTGAGCGGCGACGGCGACTTTTTTAGCCTAATAGAATACCTCCGCGACCAAAAGAGACTTCTAAAAGTTCTGGCGCCCAACCGCCGTTTTTCGACACTACTGCAAGGATTTGACGACTACATAGAGGGGATAGACCAGCATAGGGGCGAGCTTGCCTACCGCACCTACCGTAAATCCAAAAACAAATAGCCTTTCTCGAACGCCATGACCGCACGACGCTAAATGACGCATTATATGGGTCTTCATGCATGCCAAAATAAATCGTACGGCCGTACGATTTAAAAATATCAGGGGTAAATGTAGTGGGTGGTGAAGTAGACGGCAGGCTTGGGATATGGTGAAGAAGAACTGGAAAGCAGGACGGGGCGGTGAGTTGGGGGGTGAAAGAGGTGTACAATGGGGGTATGCAAGTGAAAATAACGAAATACGGGCATAGTTGTGTGCTCGTGGAAGCCGAGGAGCGGGGCAAGCCGAGGGTGGCGTTGTTTGATCCCGGTGGCTGGAGCGAGCTAGACTTGGACACAATTGGGTGGATTGATGACGTGTTTGTTTCTCATATACACGGCGACCACTGTGACCCTGGCAAGCTGCAGCAAATAGCGGCAAAGTTCCCAGATGTGCGTATTACTGCGCCGACCGAAGTAGTAAAACTGCTTCGCGAGCAAGGCCTACACCAAGCGGCAGATGTTATTCCTGCGGGCGCAACCCCATTTGCGTCACCTCATGAAGAAGTGCGTCCCTTTGGTGCAGTCGTGCCGGAAGAAATTGGCATACATTTCCTGGGTGTGTACACGCACCCTGGTGACAGCCATAGTTTTGCCGCAGCCATGCCGGTGCTGGCGCTACCAGTGGTGGCGCCGTGGGGCTCTACTCGCCGCGCAGTAGAACTTGCCCTAGAGCTAAAGCCAAAGTACGTTTTGCCGGTGCACGACTGGTTTTTGAGCCCCGAAGCACGAGAGTGGATATATGATGCGACTGCGCAGGTGCTTGGCGCGCAAGACATTACGCTGCTGAGGCCACAGCAGGGTGTGGCAATAGAGCTTGCTATTCAGTAGTTTTAGCACCGACTAATATCCTTTCATCCAAAGCGAAGTGGGAGATTATCCCATGTTCTTGTCATTCCTGCCCCACGACCCAAGTTGAGGGTAAAATTTGGCTGGGAAACCATGCGTTTTTCTGCCTTGTCATGCTGAATTGATTTCAGCATCCATACGTATCCATTGAGGCTTGTCCGTCCGCCTTGCTTCACGGTCTCACTAATCTTTAACTCACGCATGGCAGTTCTCGGACTGCCAGCCGACTTCCTCTTTTGCCGGAAAAGAGGAAGCGAGAAACCTCGGCCACAGGCTCCACCTCTTGGTCAGTTGATTGTTCGTTTTGACAACCGACAAAACAACTCGTTCCAGTTAGGTTGCTACCAGCAACCTACCTTCCGCTCAGACAAGTTTTGCCGCCTGTCGGCAGTTGTCAAAGTCGACAACAGCTGAGCCAGGAGCCTCCGCAGGGCCAGGACTAGTTGTATCGCTGGCGCGATGGTATATTTACGCGGCCGGTGGCCGCGGGGAGCGGTGGGGTAAAAGAAGGATACAGCGTAGTATTTACATAAAGTTGACAAAATGGTTATGTTTTGATATGATAGGTTAGTTCAGTAATAACAAACACATCATGTCAAAAAATACTAAAAAAAAGTTAAAGAACCGTTTGCACTCGCTGCATTTTCAAGTGGGGCTGTATGTTGCAATCGCCGCGTTGCTAATAACAGCAATGAAAACGAGTCAGGGCATGATAGCGGTGGTGTATAGCCAAAATACCCATGGGAGTGGTGAAATGCTGCACAACACCCATATGCGTGAAGCAGAAACCCACATAGGTCACGCTCAACTCAGCTTTGCTCGCCTTGCGCGCGTAAGTGGAACATAGTATTGCACTATTGACAAATAAGCATAAAAGGGATATAATACAAGGTATGAACGCAGCTAGTAAGCACTCACGAATGAAAAATTTCCTCAAGCGTCAAGCACTTAACCCTACCCATACCAGCGTAGCTCGAGATGCTGCTTTAGAAGATCTATATATTGAAGGAGTCCGAAAGGGCAGGAGGGGTGGCATTGCAATTGCTACGGCAGCAGCAATTGCGTTAACTTCGGCAGTTGAGGTTGTTAATTTATTCCAACAGAATGCAAAAAATAACATGAACGCCCAAAATCTTGCCGCGGGTAAAAATGTCGGTTCATTTCTAGCAGGTACACTTGTATTGCATAAGGGAGTGCACACATATTTGGCGCCTGATACCGAGGGTCGTAAAAGAATAGACCCGGCTGCTGTCGCGGACGGAAACGAAATACCTGCACCGGATGTAAGCGAAGATACGCAGATTGTTAATCCTGTCGAATACATTGACCCAGATGGTACTCTTTGGTTGGGATACACATACGACCAAACATTAGGATGGGTAAAGATGGCCGTGGTGGGTCAAACTGATCCAGAAGGTAAACCTTATGCTGAGTGGAAGGGTGGTGCTACGCCAACGAGCATACCTACAGCAATAGGCTCTGATACTAGGGGGTTCTACGATGTACAGAACCTCAGTGGTCCAAATAACATGCCAGCCTCACTCGGTGTAGCTGCGGCAGTTCAATAGTTACTTCTGTTAATGCACTGTGGGGAAGTGGTGTAAAAAGCACCACTTTTTTCGCATTATGTGTATTGTAGTGGGTGACAGTGGGTAGTAGACTGTTAGCAGTGGGTAAAAGTAGGTAACCCGCGTAAAAGAACGGCGAACTACCTCTCAAGTCGCCAAAAGAATTCTCTCGAAGAACCTTTCGGCAAAAAATCCTCCTACGCGACACCCATCTCAATAATCTGATTGCAGACTGCTGAGAAGGGGAAGCTCCGGAGGAAAGAGAAAAACAAAAAACTCACCGCACACTTAAAAAATAATCATATGACACAGGTGGACTACTTCCAGCGCAAACTCGACGATAAACGGCGGTTAACCATACCGACCGAACTTCGCGAAACATTTGCCGGTGGAGCAGTCATTACCCGTGGATTTGGACAGTATCTGCACCTGTACCCGAAAGGGGTCTGGGATACGATGGTTGAGCCTCGGCTGGCCGGAGACATCTTAGACGAGCGCATTGCCGACCTGAACGTGCAATTCCGCATGGGCAAGGTAGAGCAATCACTCGATGGCAAACAGGGGCGGATAACGCTTGAGCAACACTTACTTGACTATGCCGGCATCAAAAAAGATGTCACCGCAGTAAGTGTCGGAAATTACTGGCGCATTTTGGCAGCGTGAGCAGGCATAGTAGCCTGGCTCATTTGAAAAAACCTTAACAAATTAGAGACATGAGTCATGAGACAAGAGTCATGACCATGCAAAGACGAATTAGTCTAACCTTCGATGCGAAGAACCGTCTGCGGACGGGGAAGAGCAGTCGGAGTCGGCGGATTTATTCCGCGACCCCGCACGATGAGAAACCCTGAAAGGGTGTCTCATTACCGCGAAGCGTTAGTATCACCTATTCGGCAGTCAACCAGTGGATATTCATAAGGCACCACTGCATAAAAAAGCCCTCGTTCTTTCCATAAAACACCTCCCAAAACTCCACCTCACACATAAGTCTCTCACTTTGTTCTTGGGAAGTCGGAAGCATTACAAGATTTTTGAAATCTTACTAAACTATAAGCTTCCTTACATACGGACCAAGAACACCAACAAAAACAAAAACTAGATACAAAACAAAAAGTTGGCTGCTGAATAGGTGATAAATAGTCGGGTAGTCGGATGGACGGATAGATGTACGAATCTAACCGGAACCAATTACTCCAAAAAAACAAAAATCACCAAAACAAATACAAATATAAAAACAAAGTTGCGACATGCACTATGCATCAAACAATACACAAGCCCGTACTGCTCGGGGCGGTGCTGACGTATCTTGCGCCAGAACGAGGGAACTCCTACCTCGACCTGACGGCGGGCTACGGCGGACACGCAGGAGCGGTGCTGGAACATACCCAAGCGCCATCACGGATGACGCTGGTCGATCGCGACGAGACTGCGGTGAACGCGCTCACGTCGTTCGAGAGACAGGGTGCAACAGTATTGCATGCCAGTTTCGAAGAGGCATCAGCCACACTACAGAGTGGGGGCGAACGCTTCGATATGATACTGGCGGATTTGGGCGTATCGTCGCTGCACCTTGACACGTCGTCTCGGGGCTTTGCGTTTCGCTCAACCGGTCCGCTTGATATGCGGATGGACCAGCGCGCAGAGCTGACAGCGGCAACAGTGGTAAATACGTATAGCCAAGTCGAGCTAGAGGGGATTCTTCGCCGGTACGGTGAGGAGCCGCGGGCTCGAACGATTGCGGCTGCCATAGTAAATAAACGTCCGTTTTCGACGACGACTGAGCTAGCAGAAGCCATTGCGCACGTCATGCCGAGGGGAAGTAAGGTTCACCCGGCAACACGAAGCTTTCAGGCTATACGGATTGCGGTAAACGATGAGCTTGGACAGCTCGAGCGCAGTTTGCCTATGTGGTTTCAGCTATTGAAGCCAGGCGGGAGACTCGGCGTTATTAGCTTCCATAGCCTTGAGGACCGCATAGTCAAGCAAGCTTTTGCCGATGTGGCGGGTGACCGCTACGACGCAGACTACCACTTGTTGACCAAACATCCAGTCGTGGCCGACGACACTGAAACAGTTTCTAATCCGCGAGCACGAAGCGCTAAGCTTCGCGTCTTGCAGCGAAAATAAACAAAAAAGAAAGGGAACTCGATATGCCAATACGGGTAAAAAGTAGCTCCCGGACCTACAAAGTCCACGTTAAAGTGGGTCGGTAGGGGCAAACGCCAGCGGAGCAAACCGCTCCGCTGGCAACCAAGTTTGGGTTCACTGTAGCTCGAACAAACAAAAAAACAAACATATGACATATTCATCAAGTCTGGCGCTTGGACGCCAACAGCTCGCTGTACGCGGGCAAAATTCGGTCACGTTTCGGCCTGCGAGTAGACGGCTCGGACCAGTCAGCAACACCATTGTGCTCATTGTGCTGGCCTGTTTACTTGGGCTGTTGTATCTGACGCAGGTGACAAAAACAAACGCGTATGGGTACTCCATGAACAAACTTCAAGTTGAGCATACTGCGCTCCAAAATGAGCGCGATGACCTGGCAGCTGCTTCCGCGCGGTTGCAATCACTTGACACGGTTAAGAATTCATCTGAGGCGAAGTCACTGGTTGCAGTTGCCCCAAGTGGAACGGTAGAATAGACGGAACGGCCGTAGGAAACAATGGACACGAAACGTGGTTATGAGTCTGACCCTATTCAGCGCACCCGATTGTGGTATGCGCTGCTCGTCGTTGTCTTTGCGGTATTTGCCGTACGGCTTTTTTATACACAAGTTATCCGGTACGACCACTACAAATCACTGGCACTAAGCGACCAAGTTCGCGAGTATGATGTACTCCCCGAGCGTGGTGCCATGTATGCTCAATTAAACGGAAAAACTATTCCCCTGGTGCTCAACCAGAAACGATACACTATTTTTGCCGACCCCAGTATTATCAAAAAACCGGCTGAAACTGCCAAGGCGATTGCGCCGCTGTTGAACGAAGACGCTTCGTCGGTGGAAGAGAAGCTCCGAACCAAAAAAACAAAGTACGTTGTGCTAAAACGTCGGGTGAGTGCGGAAGTAAACAAGAAGATTTTGGCGTTCCAATATCCAGGCATTGCTTCGCAACAGATGAACTACCGGGTGTACCCGCAAGGTAGTATGGCAGCACAGGTGGTTGGTTTTGTGAATAACGACGGAGAGGGCAAGTACGGCCTAGAGGAATCGCTAGACGCGACGTTAGGTGGAAAAAAAGGTCGCCTGAAAGCAATCACCGATGTAAATGGCGTGCCCCTGGCGGCAAGCAGCGAAAACCTTCTTATTCAACCAGTAGCGGGCAAGAACGTGACGCTGACGCTCGATATGGGCATGCAGGCGCAAGTAGAAAATATAGTGAAAGCAGCGCAAGAAAAATTCCGTTCTAAAAACGTGAGCGCCATTGTTATGGAAACAAACACGGGTGCGGTAAAAGCAATGGCGAACTACCCCACATTTGACCCTGCAAATTACCAAACAGTTGAAGATGGAACGGTATTTCAGAATTACAGCGTTGCTACCCCGATTGAGCCCGGTTCCATCACGAAAGTGCTAACCGTTGCCGCCGGAATAGACACCGGGGTTATCACAAAGGATACATCGTATTATGACCCGGGCAAGTGGACCATAGACGGCGCAAAAGTGCTGAATGTAGCCGAGGGCACTGGCTCTGGAACGCAGAGTATAAAAAGCCTGCTAAACTTATCGCTGAACACGGGCGCAACCTGGACACTGATGCAAATGGGCGGCGGCAAGCTGAACGATGGGGGTCGTACAAAGCTTCATGATTATTTCGTCAACCACTATAGGCTTGCCAAAACAACTGGTATAGAGCAGGGCTACGAGGGTTCTGGGTTTGTGCCTGCCCCAGAAGATAAAGACAACGGTATAAACATCACCTATGCCAACATGTCATTTGGCCAGGCCTACTCGGCCTCTGCGCTACAGATGGCGGGTGCACTCAGCGCGGTTGTAAACGGCGGCACGTACTATCAACCACGGCTGGTCGCGGAAACGAGCGATGCCAGTGGCAACGTCACGATAAAAAAACCAGTTGTACTGCAGCGCGGTGTTGTCTCTGAAAAGACAAGTCGCAGTATGGTAGAACTACTCGATTACGTGACCGAAGCCCACACCGCTGGCTTTCCGTACATGCGGTTTGACAGCCGGTATAGCGTAGGGGGCAAAACCGGCACCGCACAAATAACTGATGAAAAAACTGGGCTGTACCGCGAGGACGCCTTCAACGGTACGTTCTTGGGCTATGTAGGGGGTGATACGCCTCAGTACACGATAGTGGTGTACAACATCGAGCCCCGTGGGTACGGCGGTTTTGCCGGTGCTCAAACGGGCCAGCCGGTATTTGCGGAAATTGCTCACATGCTTATTAATAACTATGACGTAAAACCAAAGAAGTCCTAAGGTGACCGAAAGAATATAATGCGCTATACTGTACAAAAACCAGAAGGAAACGAATAACGCCATGGATACACAAGTGTTGTCTACAACCCTACAAGGCTCAAGTTTGCTCAAAATTTTACTGCTGGGCGTAGGAGGATTTTTGCTGTCGATGGCGCTGACACCGCTGTATACGACGGTTGCTTACCGCTGGAAACTATGGAAAAAGCCGCGGACCGAGACGGTAACTGGCGCCAAGGCCACCGTGTTCATGAAGCTGCACGGCGAAAAACATAAGCGGCATATACCTACCATGGCGGGGATAATATTTATTATTACGGTTGCTGTTTTGACGCTCAGCGCAAACTGGTCGCGAGCAGAAACGTGGTTGCCGCTGGCGGCGTTTGTTGGGGCAGCGCTGATTGGGTTTGTCGATGACGTCATTAACCTGCGCGGCGACGGGACAGGGAAGGCAGGACTGCCATCACGGTTAAAAATGCTCCTTATTACGATTGTTGCGGCGGCGGGCGGTTGGTATTTCTACTATAAACTCGGGTTCAACAGCATACAGCTGCCTGGCCTCCACCAAACGTCACTGACCATTGGCTGGTGGATTATTCCGCTGTTTACCTTCGTGGTGGTGGCGACGGCAAATGCGGTGAACATTAGCGATGGGCTTGATGGGCTGGCGGGCGGTCTGACGACTATTGCATTTGCGTGCTACACCGTCATAGCGGTGTTGGAGCATAAATACGGTATAGCTGGTTTCTGCGCGGCCATGGTCGGTGCGCTTATGAGCTACACGTGGTTCAACGTGTTTCCGGCGCGTTTCTTTATGGGGGATGTTGGTTCGTTTGCGCTCGGTACGGCGCTTGGCGTGGTGGCTATGTATACCGATACCGTGCTGCTGTTGCCCATAATTGGGTTTGTATTTGTAGCAGAAGCAGGGTCGGTCATACTACAAGTTACCTCGAAAAAGCTGCGAAATGGCAAAAAAATATTTCGGATTGCGCCTATTCACCACCACTTTGAAGCAATTGGTTGGCCGGAAGCAAAAGTTACCATGCGATTTTGGGTTATTGGACAGGTTGCTGGGTTTATTGGGCTGGCGCTATTTGTTATGGGGCGATATGGGTAGGCGCTAGCATTTGTTGCCGACACGAAAAACAAACATGAAAACAATACTAAATCAACACAATTTTCATCTGCAAGCTACCCAAACGGGGCGAGGTGTTCGAAATGGCTGAGCGCTTTATGAACTTTAGCCGAGGCCGTCAGACGGCTGAGGCGCTCCGGAAACATCGACCGGACTACTGGCTTCTTGTCATAGTGGCGTGCTTGCTCGCGGTGGGTCTTATTGTGGTGTACTCGATTAGCCCGGCACTGTCTGAATTGCGCGGCGGTAACTTTGTTGCGCATCAGGTTGTGGCGATTGCGCTCAGTATAGTTGCGTTCTTTATTACCGCTCGTATACCGCTTGCGCAGTGGCAACGGTGGCAATGGTGGCTCTTAGGTGCGGCGGCACTGGGAACGATGGTAGCGCTTGTTACGCCGGCAATTCCGGCGTATCCGCAGCACCGCTGGATACGCCTCGGTAGCTTTTCGTTGCAGTCGGTCGAAGTGCTCAAATTTGCGCTTATTATTGCCATAAGCGGTTTTTTGGCGCATCGGGTGCAGCAGGGTGCAATGAGCGACTACAGTAAAACACTAAAGCCGCTTGCCATTGCGGTGGGGGTTATTGGGTTTGTTGTTGCTTTTGTGCAGAGCGACCTTGGCTCCGCCGGTGTTATTGTAGTGATGGCGACTGTTATGGCATTTGTAGCCGGTATGCCTATGCGCAGAATTGTGCTTATAGGAGCTGTTGTAGCGCTTGGTACGCTTCTGGCAATCGCTTCGACGCCATACCGGCGCGACCGACTAAACACATATTTGCACCCTGAAGCAAATTGCTCGACAGATGCTGGCCATCAGGCATGCCAGGCGCTTATTGCGGTTGGTTCGGGTGGTCTGGTCGGGCTTGGCCTGGGCAAGAGCGTGCAGGCGTACGGGTATTTGCCCGAAGCCCAGAATGACTCAATTTTCGCTATTTACGCAGAGAAGTTTGGGTTTTTGGGGTCTGTGGTGCTACTGGCGCTGTTTATGACGCTTTTTGCGCGCCTGAGGCTCATTATCGAACGTGCTCCGGACATGTTCAGCAGACTGGTCGTTGTTGGAGTACTTGCGTGGCTCAGTACGCAGGCAATTATCAATATAGGTGCTATGATAGGATTGTTGCCACTAAAGGGCATTACGCTGCCGCTCATCAGTTACGGCGGTACGAGCGTCTTGTTTGTCGGCGCGGCGCTTGGCTTGGTGTTTCAGGTTTCGCACTACACCAGCTTTACAACTCGGCGCGTTACTACTACGAGGCAACGAGATAGGAAAGTATATGAACATAGTCCTGACGGGCGGCGGTTCGGGGGGGCATATCGCCCCGGTACTCGCAGTCGCCCATGAGCTAAAGAAACAGTCACCAAAGAGCCGCATTATTTACATTGGCCAACGCGGTGATGCTTTGCTTGATGTGGTAAAGCAACACGCTGCGGTTGACGAGGTAAGAACGGTTTGGGCGGGAAAATTGCGCCGCTACAGCGGTGAAGGATGGCGTCAGCTGCTCGATGTGAAGTCTCAGGCGCTGAATGTACGTGACGTGTTCCGGACGCTGCGTGGCCTAGGCCAAAGTTTTCGCATACTGAAACAGTTGCAGCCGGCGGTAGTTTTTAGTCGAGGTGGCTTTGTAAGCGTTCCGGTTGCCTTGGCGGCAAAGTTGCGGGGTATTCCGTACATCACACACGATGCGGATAGCGTCCCAAGCTTAGCAAACCGCATCATTGCTCGGTGGGCTTCGCTGCATGCGGTAGCGCTTCCCGCCAAGCTATATCCATATCCAAAAGAAAAAATCGTTGAAGTCGGTATGCCAACGGGTCACAATCACCGCGTTGTGACCCCTGAACTACAGCGGCAGTACCGCAAAGAGCTAGGGATTGCTCGCTACGATGAGGTTATTACGGTCACGGGCGGAGGTAATGGTGCTCGGGCGTTAAATGCTGCAATTGCTGCGAATGCACGGTTCCTTCTTGCGGCGTTTCCTAGTCTCGTTATTCTACACTTTTCGGGTCGTGAGCTCGAAGAAGAGACAAATGCTGCCTATGATGGGCTCGAGCTTGGCGGGGCTCGCACGCGCGTACGGGTGCATGGTTTTGAGTCAGATTTTTACCGTTACAGCGGTGCCGCGGACATTGTTGTTGCTCGGGGCGGTATGAGTAGTATTGCCGAGTTTGCGTTGCAGCAAAAAGCATGTCTCCTAGTCCCCTCGAAGCAGCTGGGCTGGAATGTAAAAAACAGCCATGCACTTGCTACACAAAGAGCCGTTATGGAGCTGAGCGAAGAACAAGCTGAGCAGCCCGAGCGGCTTGGTCGTGCGCTTGCGGCACTTCTGGAAGACCCGGCCGAACGTGAGCGGCTTGCCCGTGAAATTGGCAAACTAGCGCATCCGCAGGCCGCTTCGGAGCTGGCGGCTCTAGTGCTACGAACTGGACAGGAACGATAGGACTACTATGCGGTGGAGCGGTAAAAAAAGACCAAAGACGCCACTCATACCCGGGAGAGACCGTCCGGCTAAGGCCCAAGGGAGCCCGCTGTATTCGTACTACGGGCAGCGCCGGCCCGGCGCTGCAACAGAGCGGGGGAGAGACTCCCGTGAACCGCAAACGGCCGTTAACGCGCCTCAGTCGCGTATGTACACCTTGATGCTGTTCGTGTGCGTACTCGTTGGGGTTGTTTGTGCGGTAAAAATCTTGGCACTTACAGGGGATAGTAAGATTATTGTTACAGAGAATCAACAGTCGCTAGAGCTGCCAACGGTCACCTACGCCGGGGTAGTCAATGAGTCTTTGAAAAGCAGTTTACTAAACTCGAACAAAATAACCCTGAACACCAAAGGTGTTGCCCGCGACTTGCAAAGGAAATTCCCCGAGCTTTCTAGTGTGGTCGTAACGGTACCGCTTGTGGGGAATCGCCCCGTTGTATATGTGAAGCCGCTGCGCGCGTCTTTTGTGATTGAATCACCGAATGGTCTTTACACTATGGCAGACACCGGATACGTACTGGCAAAGCTTTCTGCTCCCCAAGATGGGCTTACGACGCTGAGTGAATTAGGCCGGCGACAACCCGCTATTGGCAAACAGTTTTTACCCGCCTCAACAGTTTCATTTGCGAAGACGGTGAGCTATCAGTTAAACCAAGCTGGTATGGCCGTTGCAAAAGTAGAACTCCCGTCAGACGCCCCGTACGAACTGCGGATACGCCTTGTCGCGAAATCGTACTATCTACGCTTTAATCTACAGGCAGATGCGCTGCAACAGAGCGGGGGAGCTGTAGCCGCCTTGCGTAAGATTACCACCTCACAGCTACCGCGTGAGTACGTGGATATGCGTGTACTTGGCAGGGTCTACTACCGGTAAGATGCCGAGGCAAGTCGCGCAAATCCCCCTAGTGCTGCCCCACTCTGTGTTCACAAAATGTTCGCAGTTTACATATGTACTAATCACAAAAAATATATAAACATAGCAAAAAAGGGGAATGTCAAATAAAATAGGGCAGAGCGGACGGAAAAAGGGGAAAGGGTTATAAAAAAGTCAAAAGCGTGAAAAAGCAAATGTTTTCACAAGGTACCTGTGGAAAAGTCAAATAAAAACATACGACACTAGCGTAATAACAAAAAAGCAAACACTAGGTATATTAGGTACTTCCAGCAATCTACGCCAACCCAAGTGAACGCAACAGATATGATTTTGCCGTCCCAAGTAAAAACACGGAGCCTCGTCCTAGCAGTTAATGGGACTTATTGCCAAAACTCCCCCGTTAGGAGGGGTATGTCTAATCAACTATATAACCAAAATTCACGTCGCAAAATATACATTGTGCGACATATAATCACTGTTCGTTTTTCATTCACCCACTCTCTCATTCCGCCTGATGATTTTTGCCGCCCTACAAAACTTTTTGCATTTTTTGTTGGTGCTCTGCTCTATGCTATTTGACCAATTGCGTTACGGCGCTTCCAGCTTACTCCCCGTTCAGGAGGCACCAAATATATGTTCGTATTTTGTACGGTATAATTTAGTCGTTATAGAGAACGGTTGAAAATAGTTCTCCCCTTGCCATTCATGCTAGTTATTTTGCGATGTAATGGTCGATGTCTGTAAAAAAAAGAGTAGGTTCAACAGCGCTATCACCTTCGGGGTGAGTTCTTCCAAACGTAAACTGTTTCAGCAGCTCGGCTTCGGGGTCTGCGTCCATCGTACGGAGGTCGACCCAGTGGGGGTGGCCCGCAGCCTGTCTCTCGTAGCTTCGTACTCCTTGGATGATGTGCTCTGCGAGCTCTGGTCTCTCGTGAATAGGGTGTGTATGTTGGACAACAGCGACCCGGGCTACAAGTGCCATCCCGTCTGGGAGAAGGGTGTGTTGGGTGACTTCATTTTCCTGAAATGACAGTTCTCCGAACGGAATTGAAGAAAACCCAAGACTATAGGGGACAACGAGCGCACCCGTCTTTTCGGCTATCTGCGTGAATTCTCTCCGTGCAGTTCTTGTGAGTTTGTAGAGTGAATCAAACGGAGCGTCAGGTGCAATACGAACAACCCGTATCATTGTGATTGCCTCTGATGTTCTGGCGGCACTTTCTATGCTCCACGTATGCCACTGCACGTCTTGCGTGGGATAGACAGGGTATGAAATACCTTCATGCTGCTGCGTATTAGTCGTTGTCGGCATGCTCGAGAGGGGTTGTGTTGCCTATTCGTAGTTACTCGCTGAGCTCGTAAGTGGCTTTGGCGACGCGTTTAAATTGCGGCTTGCTTTGGAGGTTGAGGAGGATGGTCGTTTCTTTCACGAAACGGCTCTTCAGTACACGCTGGACAATTTCGTCGCGGTGGAGGGGTTCTTTTGCGTCACGGAGAACTTCGCTAATAATGTCGGCGACCGTTCCCTTTTGGTAGCCCCACTCTTTTAGTGCATACAGACCGCGACCAATGAGTACAAACCGCTTGTCTTTAATAAGTTCATTGTGAATAGCCTGCGTGGTGACATCTTTGCGCTTGAAGTCGCTGGCTTTTATAGCTTCGGTTGCAAGCTGTTTACTAATGCTTGCAAGTGCGGCTACAAATGTATCGGTTTCAAAACCAGTTAGTTTGGCTAAATCTTTCTTGTCGACAGGTTTACCGGCTTTTTTGATGGCGTCAACTACGGTGCCGACTTCTTTCTTGAGCTGCAAGGTGTCGTGGACTTTGCTGTTCCCTGCCGCCTGGAAGTATGTGTCGTCTTCTGAAATAACGCTGATGTTTGGACAAAGTTCTGTAAGAAAAGCGAGTCGCGACTGGTCGGTGCGGGTATTTTCCGCAGTTAGCTTACTTGAGAGGGTCGTTATACGGGCTGTCTCCCCTGCCTCGCCTAGGGCTGTTAGCAGTGCGGCTTCAACTTCACTAACGTGGGGTAGGTCAACGCCCGTTTGACGAAGTTTTGTCATGACTGACTTCTCGAGCTGACGAACGCGTTCACGGGTAATGCCAAGAAGCTCGCCGATTTGCTCAAGGGTTTCCTTGCGGTCAAATAACCCATAACGGCGCGCAATTATCTCGCGTTCTCTTTCACGGTCTACGCTGTTTAGAACGCTCTGAACAATTGCTTCGGTGTTGAGAACGGCGGTTTTTTCTGACATAATTACCTCTACTATAAAACTTTTAATATATAAAGTCAATGACTTTTTACTAATCCACCACTTTTTTGTTGCTCATCTTATAATGTGCGTTTGCTGTGTTATTGTAGCACATAAATTGACTTTCATACATCTAGTATGTTGTAAAAGTTAATAAGCTCATGTTTTGTCTGTGGACAAAGTCGTGTCCTGATCCTATCTGACGCAGACGTACCGAAGCACTACTACCCCGTTGCCTTCACCAACTTCGGACAAATTACTTTTTTTTGCGGCGGAAAGGTGGGCGGCGCTTGCCGTCTGGGGCTTCGGCGAGTAGTTTGAGTGCCATTTCGTGGGTGATGGTAGTCGGGTCGGTGTTTTTGTCTACCTTGGCATTCTTCTTGCCATCGGTAACGTATGGCCCCCACCTGCCCTTTAGGACTTTTACGCCGTCACCGAAGTCAGCAATGTTCTTTTCGGCTTCAGCAACCAGCTTGGCGGCGTAAAGTTCCCGGGCTTTTTCAAGTGTAATTGTATGGGGATCTTCGTCTTTCGTGCTCACAAACAGCTTCCCTACTTGTACATAGGGTCCAAAACGACCGATGTTTGCCCGAATATCTTGCCCGTCTTCGGTTTTTCCAACAAGTCGTGGAAGTTGGAATGCGACCAAGGCTTCCTCTACGGTGATGGTTTCTATGCGCGCGCCCTTTGGCAGCGGTGCGTTTTGAGGCTTTTCTGATTTGTCTGCCTTGTCCCCTGCCTCTCCGAGCTGAAGGTATGGACCAAACCGGCCAAACCGAGCGTAAATGGTTTTACCGCTCTTTGGGTCGACGCCGACTTCCCTAGCCTGCGCCACAGTGCTGCGGTCTATATCGCCAGATTTGGCCACAAGGGCGTGAAATGGCTCGTAAAAGCTGCTGAGCATGGCGTTTCGCTCTAGTTTTGCTTCGGCGATGTCGTCGAAGTGTTCCTCGACGCTGGCGGTAAAGCCGTAGTCTATAACCGGTTCAAAATGATCTGTAAGAAAGTCGGCTATGAGCTGGCCGCTTGGCGTGGGGACCAGCTTGCCTTTTGTGCTACCAGTGTTTTCCTGGACTATGTCGCGCTGGAGGGTGTAAAGTCCGTGTTGCTCGGGTTGCGTTTCTGAAGAGGGGCTTGCCCCTCTTCGGGTGTCAGTATCGCTTTGCTCACTGACAGCCCGCACTCCCCCGGCCGACTTTTCGTCGCCCGCTCGCGCTGTGCGCTCGTATTCCCGTGTGCCATAATCTAGTGTAAGTTGTATGACGTCCCGGGGGGTGCCTTCACTGTCGCCACGCTCGACATAGCCACGAGTTTGGATAGTGCCGATAATGGTGGCGTAGGTGCTGGGGCGGCCGATGCCAAGTTCTTCCAGTTTTTTCACCAAAGAACCTTCTGTGTAGCGTGCCGGTGGCCGGGCAAAGACTTGGCGAGCGGTTGCAGACTGAAGGTTCACTTCGTTACCTGCGGTCAACAGAGGTAGAATGGCGTCTTCTTTACTTCGTCCGTAGACTCTCAGGAAACCATCGAAGGTTATGACTTCGCCTTTCGCCACGAAGTGGCGATCTTGACTCTTGACTCTTGACTCTTGACTCTGCACCGAAATGGAAATTTCGGTGCGTTCGAGTTTGGCGGGTGCCATTTGGCTGGCGAGTGTGCGGCGACGGATGAGTTCGTACAGTTTTTGGTCGTAGGGGTCGCTACTGGCAACCTCGAGGCTCATATCGGTTGGGCGGATGGCCTCATGCGCTTCCTGCGCGCCTTTGCTTTTTGTTTTGAATGTGCGGACCTGGACATAGGCTTTGCCGTAGGTTTTCTCTATGTAACTTGCCGCAGCGGCGATGGCTTGCGCACTCAGCGTCATAGAATCGGTACGCATATAGGTTATCTTCCCAGCCTGATAGAGTTTCTGCGCGCTCGTCATGGTAGCACGAGAACCGAAACCGAGCTTGGCGTTGGCCTCTTGCTGGAGCGTGCTGGTGGTAAACGGTGCGCTAGGGTTACGTGTTCCAGGGGTGGTAGCGACATCCGAGACGGAAAACGCGCTGTCTGGTAGGCTGGCGAGAAAATCATGGGCGGCCGTTTCGGTGGCAAAGCGCGTCGGTACTTCGGCCTTGAACGCGTCCTTAACATGGGTAAACTCGGCAGTGACTTTAAAATCAGACTGGCTTTCGAACGCCATAATTTCACGCTCACGCTCCACGAGCAGCCGGACGGCTGGGCTTTGGACGCGCCCGGCACTCTTGCCGCCCGGAACTTTCTGCCACACCACAGGGCTCAGTTCGAACCCGACAATCCGGTCCAGGATCTGCCGTGCCTGTTGTGCTTCGACAAGCTTCATATCGACAGTGCGCGGATGCTTAATTGCCTCCTCTATGGCCGATTTGGTGATTTCGTGAAACACAATACGGTTGGTTTTTGCCGGGTCAAGTCCAAGAACCTCGCATAGGTGCCAGGCTATGGCCTCCCCTTCGCGGTCTTCATCGGTTGCCAGCCACACGGTGTCGGCAGCCTTCACAGCTTTTTTTAGCTCTGCGATGACCTTCTTTTTCTCCGGGTCAACTTCGTACTGTGTTTTGAACCCGTTCTGTATATCTATAACCGGCGAGCCGTCTTTGGACTTCTTCGGAATGGCACGGATATGACCGATGCTACTGAGTACGGTAAAGTCGCCACCGAGATATTTCTCGATGGTTTTTGCTTTTGCTGGACTTTCAACGATTACCAAATTCTTTGCGGTTTTTGCCATAAACTTATTACAGTATACTCACTTTATTATATATAGCTAGCGACCAAGCATAGCTGGGAAGTAACGATACGTCAAGGGGCTATAGGTAGTTTTGGGCAATTTTGTAGCCAGCCCATATGCCCACAAGACTGCCGATGGTGCTCAGGGCGATGCCCCACGCGCCGAAGAAATTGCCTTGGTCGAGCAGGCTACCAAGCCAACTGCCTAGCGCGCCTCCAACCGTCAGCCCAATCCAAATCATAAGCTTCATATGCACTCAGTGTAGCACGCGCAACTATGATGACCCACCACGCCTTCAAGCTCCCTCATATTGCATCATGTCCGCCCTGCCCGGTAGCCGACTTGTTTAGCCGCAGCGTTAGACTAGTTGGGCGTAAATACAGCCAGATGTCCAGGAGCCCACGTAGATACGGTCACCACGTTTACGGACGCTGTTGGGCGTCTGACAGGCTTCGGCAAATGTCTGGTCACCGACCGAAACGAACGTCTGGCCATCTGAAGCGTAGTGAATATCCGCTCTCCCCGTATAGCCAGGCTCACAGACGATGATTGAACCGTCGCTATCAACATCGATAGGGCCATATGGTTTTGTCGTAGCTAATGACCCATTGGCAATATTTGTTGCACTACCGGGTCCGGTCACCGTAACAGATGAACCTGAACTAACGAAGGTGGAGGCATCGGCGCGCGTAATCTTCCAAACACCGTTGAAGCCTTTGCCCCACGTCACGTACAGGGTTGTGCGAGTCACCGGATCTTGGGCAACACTTCCCTCCATGATTTGATTGCCGACATTTTCTGGCCAGATATTGGTTATGGTTGGCGATACGGCGGTAATGTCTGGGCAGTAGAATAGTCCTTTGCTCGATACCATTACCCAGCAGTCGATATGCCCGTCATTTGCAATCACGCGGTATTCTCCGTGAGTTGAAGCGGTGATGCCGCTCACGGTGCTTCCAAACGCGTTCCATGCGCCGGTATTTACCTTTACGCTCCATATCCCTGCCTCTGAAAACGCCAGACGATAGGTGTTGCCTCCTACGGTCCATTCGCCGATTGCAACAATGCTGGCGGGCACAGGGTTGTTGTTTTTATCAAGTGTCGTGCCAGCGGAGGTGACGGTGTCGGTGGCTAGTGTGGGCGCGGTATTGCGGTCTGGCACCGAAGACCAGTCATCTGAAACGTACACGTTGCTGGCATCTGTGCCGACGAGTAAGCGGCCTTGATTGGTTGCCCCCTGGCGGATATACACCGATTGTCCCACGGGTGGATTGTTGAACCGAGCAGCACAGCCACGGGCTTGACCGGCTCCACCTTCAAGGTAAAAGTAAAACGTCCTGTCGGTATCGCTGTGGGCTACGGCTAGGTTGTTGGTGGGGTGTACTTCAACGCCATGGTTAGTACAGTTACCCTGTTCAGTTGGAATAGGTTGCCATGTGATGTTTGCCAGTGTCGGGCTCCATATGTTGAACCCGATCCAGGAACCTTGTTTGCCCGATATGATAGCGTGCTGGTTCACTGGGTCAACATCAATATCGAAGACTCCATGGTTGGGCCCGCCCAGGACAGTTTTCAGGAAGCCATTGCTGTTCGTCGCAGAGTTCATGGAACCTGTTGCCTGTAGCCACGTCTCGCCAGTGCCGTATATAGGGAGTAATGACCCCGATGGGCTGATGTTTACTGCGTCGGTTACTGCACTCCAGGTAGGATTCGCTGTGTGAGCATCAAGGGAACGAACTATAGTTCTGATGTACGAAGTTGTTGTGCCGGGGATGGTGCCGGTGAGACTCGGTGGTTTAACTGCCCCCGACCCTGTCTGAGGAGGGTATGTGGTGGCGATGGCATACGTGGCCGTATCGCCAGGATTGCGGTAGGCATAGATTCCGCGGTAGTCTATAGCCGAACCGGCCACTAGTACGTGAACCCAGGTGATATCTGACGCGCTTGGCGAACCGCCCCACCCTGACGGGCTGGTGTTGATGGTACAGCGCCATACGCCCGCGCCAGCTGCACCGTCTTGATAGCCACTTGCTATATAGAGGGCGTCTTTCCCGTTCTCACTGATAACCATCATATCTTTCCAGTCAACGAGGTTCGGGCCACCGAGGGCTGTTGTATCAATCCGACAAACGGTGGGCGAGGCGGTACTCGCACCGGTATATACAAATACGCCCGGCGCGTTTCCGGCGGCAGCGTTTGTGCCCGTATCGTTATCGGCGCTGGCGTAGATGACATCTGACCAATGTACTGTTGCTTGGATTGCTCGAAACATTCGTCCGACGGTAAAGGTGCTCGCGGTATGGAATTTAGTAAACGCACCGCCGTTTTTGCTTATGGCAATTCCGCCGTTTTTGCTCGAAGTTAGCGACTGGCAGGCCACATACACGCAGTTAGTTGAGCTATCTATGCAAATCCGCCGGTTGCCCACAGGGCGGCCTTGGCCAATCGCAACACTGACATCACCATAGAAATCACTGCCTCTTAGTGTCCATTGGGTGTCTGTGCCGATCTGGCGGCTATGGATGGCGCCTGCCGTACCGTCACCTCCTAGGCTGTACACAGTTGTGCCATCCGACCGTACTGCTGACACTTTGTGATAGTCGGGATTCAGTAGATTGCTGGCAGTGTTTGCACGCCCGGCATCATACTGGGTCATAATGCCTCCGCCCGGTATCCCACCCTGGAGTTTGTGCATACCCCCTATGTCTGAGCCGGTGAACCAGTTAGTACCATCAAAGTTAGCAACCATCGCGCCGCCCATATTATCTAGCATGGAGCCGTGCCATTGCCAGCTCCCACCTGGTTGGTATCCTTGACCAACCCTTAGCAGCCTACGGGCTAGTGGCATGTTGTTTCCCCTTACGCATATGTCTAGTATACCTGCTAATGGGGCGGGCTTGCAGTACTTTTTGCTAGTTCGGGGCCCAGTGGTTTGCGCCGAGTGGGTGGATTTTGCCGGAGAGTTCAAGCATGGTGAGTGTTTGGGTGAAAAGCGTAGGGTTGAGCTTGCTCTCTCTTAAAAGGTCATGAGCATCGCTCACGCCGTTATAGAGGAGGTCAAGGATTGTCTGCTCGTCGGCAGTGTCGCCTTTATGAACATACGAAGTGGAAGCGAGATTTTTTGCCCCTAGCACAAACAGGATGTCATCAACAGAGGTGACAGGAGTTGCCCCTGATTTTATTAGCTGGTTGCACCCCACGCTGTTCGGGCTGGTAATATTACCTGGCACAACGAGCACATCTCGCCCTTGCTCGAGCGCAAAACGCGCCGTGTGCAGAGTTCCACTCTTGTCGGTTGCCTCGATGATTAGGAGCGCATTACTCAGGCCGGCAACAATCCGGTTACGTGCAATAAAATGCTGCTTTAGGCTCGGTGTGCCCACCGGGTACTCCGAAATAATCGCACCGCCCTGCTCCAGTAGACGACGGGCGAGATTGGTGTTGCTGGCTGGGTATATTTTATCGAGTCCATTTGCGAGCACAGCTATGTGTAGGCCACCGTGCCTCAGGGCTGCCTCGTGAGCGATGGCGTCAACGCCCAGTGCTAAACCACTCACAATGGTAATTCCCCGCTCTGCAAGTTGCCCCACAAGCTGTTCGGTCACGGTACGTCCGTATGGTGTTACTCCGCGGCTACCGACTACAGCAACACGAGGCCGACTCAGCCAAACATCTGGCTCTGCCCCGATGTAAAACAGTTCTTTTGGCGGTGACGCTATGTCCTTCAGAACCGTAGGATAAGCAGTATCCTTTAATGTAATTTTATTTACTTTCATACCAAAACATGAATAAGTATTGACACTGTGACACTTTTTTGCTAAAATAGCAACTCATAAGTGTCAGTCACTCTTGTAGTGACCACTTTTGCACCTTATATCCCCATTCTAACACTTTGTTAGAAACAAAATGTTAGATTGTTTTAGAACGTGCCATACCAAAAGTTGTTACCCTCCACTTTTCTCTTGGCGTTCTCTGGCTTTAACCAGCCGGAAGCGTTCTAAAACAAACTAACCCCTTTAACTGGAGCCCCATAAAATGTTTCGCATTTGATGGGGACCCCTAGAAGGAATACGCGAGTCTAAACGATTTTCGGTTGCTTCGGCGACTGGAAGACACACCACATCTATGATACGTGCGTGATGTTTCGTTCCTGTCAAGGTGGGTTGAAGGGTGGAGGGAGCCGACGCGTTCGGCTCCAAAAATAGGCTTCTGAGCGGTGCCCACCCCCTCTCAGGAGCCTATTTTTTTAATAACTGTATAAAGTTCAAACATATGGCAATCTCTTACAGTAACCACACGCTAACTGTCACAAACCCAGAGTTGAGGGTACTTCGTTCAATACGGCAGGATGTGCCGGAAAGCATACCGGATGAAGCAGCCGGTTTGGTGGCTGAAATGTATCTTGGGCGACTAGCCGACATGGCTATCGGTATGGCTCTAGTAGCAAAAATGGGTTTTGGTATCCCGAGAGATGCGCGAAGCCAGTACGAAGTGCTGGCATTATTTTGCACTAATCTCGTAGGTATAGCCTTAAACACAATACCATCAGATGAAAATTCAAGAAGGAATTAAAGAAAGCTGCGTGTTTCGGCGGACACGGGGGTGCCGTAGGCGTATTCGCTGAGGATGGCGGTGGTTTCCCGGGTGAGTTTTGGCAGACTTGCCTGCTCTAGCTCGCTGAACTTTTGGAGCACGAAGTCGGCTGAGTCTATTTGTGCAGGAGTTTTGGGGCCGATGCCTACGCGCACACGGCCGTACTCTGGGCTGCCGAGCAGTTTGGTAACGCTTTTTATGCCATTGTGCCCGGCGCTGCTACCCCCTACCCTCATACGCACTTGGCCAAAGTCAACATCTATTTCATCGTGTACAACAATAACACTTCCGAGCGGCACTTTATAAAAATGGGCAATTGCCTGCACGGCTTCCCCGCTGAGGTTCATGTAGGTTGTGGGTTTGCACAAAATAACACGGGTGTCTCCCATGGTTTTAACCGCGGATAGGCATTTCATATCTGTTTTGTTCACCCAGGATGGAAATTCGTTTTTACGGGCAAACTCATCTAGGCACATAAAGCCTATATTGTGCCGAGTGCCGTCGTAGTCGCTGCCGGGGTTGCCGAGGCCAACGAAAAGTAGGGTTTTGTTCATACCATATGTGGAGAAGTTTATGCGGTCACCGACTTCGGGTCGTTTTACAAAAAGTGCCATTATGCGACCTCCGGTCGCTGAATGATGAAAGATGAATTATGAATTAAGAATGGAAAATAGCCCACTATTTTTCTACATGATTCATGATTCATGATTCACGATTCCTTTCGTTTGCCGCGTGCTTTATTCTTCACAATCTTCCTCTGTGTCTCTGAGCGCTCTGGCTTGGTGGGGCTGTTGCCGTGTTTGTGTCGGCCGTCTTTTTCTATAAACCATAGTTGCACCGCCGTGCCCTCAAAATGGAACTGGGCGCGAAGCTCGCGTTCCATGAAACGCTTGTAGCTCCAGTGGAGGAACTTGGTGTGTGCACCAAAGATTTTGAAGGCTGGGATGGGGTTGTCATCTTCCTGTACCATGTAGTTCAGTTTGGGGGCGCGGTTTTTGAGGCCGGCGGGCGGGTGTTTGGCAATAACGCCGCCAAGCCAGCTGTTGAGCACGCGGGTAGAAATACGGGTTTTTCGGGCGCTGGCAATGTCGAGCGCGAGGTCGAATATTTTGGTGACATTCTGGCCGGTAACACTGCTGGTAAAAATGAGCGGTGCCCACGCAACGAAGTCAAACGTGTGGGTAATTTGCGGGGCAAGGGCGTCGCGCGTGAAGGCATCTTTCCCTTCCACGCTATCCCATTTTGACACGACGATTATAAGCCCTTTGCCGGCTTCTTTTATCATGCCGGCAATTTTTTGGTCGAGCGCGGTGCCAATTTCGTTTACGTCTATAAGTAGCAAGCATACGTCGGCTTGTTCAATGGCACTGAGGCTGCGGACGACGCTAAAATGCTCTATACCGACACCGATTTTGCCTGGGCGGCGAATACCCGCCGTGTCCATGAGCTCAATCTCCTGCCCGCTGTAGCGCACGGTGGCGCGGTTGATGTCTCGCGTGGTGCCAGCACGGTCGGCAACGATGGCCTGCTGTTTTTTAGCGAGGGTGTTAAACAACTGCGACTTCCCCACGTTTGGTCTGCCGAGCAGGGCTATACGGAGGCGTTCGTCGTTATCGGCTAGCGTAGCCTTTGGAATGTGGCTGACGAGGGTGTCGAGCAGGTCGTCTATGCCGCGCTTTTGCGTGGCGCTGGTTGGGAAAATTGGCTTGATGCCCAGGCGCTCAAAGCCCTCAAGGTCGTTGCCTCGGGCGCGGTCAACCTTGTTTATTATGAGAAAAACGGGCTTTTTACTCTTGAGTGCGAGTTTGGCCACTCGGCGGTCTTCTTCGCTAATGGGTATGTTTGCCTCCACGACGACCCAGATGATATCGGCGCTGTCTGCTGCCTGGATTATTTGCTCCTGAATGGTGAACTCAAAGTCATCGGCCGCGTCTTTCATGCCGGCGGTGTCAACGAGCCAGAAATTTTGCCCCTGCCACTCGGCCTTGGCGGTAATGCTATCGCGCGTGGTGCCAGCCTCGTGCGCCACAATGGCCTCACGGCGGTCTAGGATGGCGTTAAACAGCGAGCTTTTGCCCACATTTGCCCGCCCAACAATGGCGACAATTGGTAGTTTCTTATTCATGTTCATTCAACTCTCCCGGTATACACCTTCAAAAACTCTTGTCTAACACGCTTGCACGTAGTATAATCTAGACTGTGGCGTCGACCCGAAGGGTCCATGGCCACACTATAGTGCTTTCGGCTTAAATGTCCAAACACTAATATGGTCGGTTTTGACATCTGCGGCGAGTGATTTCACTCCCGCTTTTTTGATAACATGCTTTAGTACATCGCCTTTTGGCACGCCAGGTCCAGTAATCAGACCTGCATTTTTCTTGAACTCGTAGCAAACAGCGCCCAAAAGTAAATCTGTAAGCTGGATAATTTCGACACCTTTTGAGTATGCTCGCATAATACCAAGTGCGGGGTTATGTGCAAACTTTTCATTGCGATTTATTTTGCGTTTAATGTCTCTCTCGAAGTGCAAATCTTTCGGCGTGCTTAGATCATCCATGATGATAATAGCGGAATCAGTCTGATGGAGGTTGGCGCATACTTGCATGCTTGCAAATGATTCGTATGCTGCGTATAGATTGCCCTTAAAATGTGTCTGCAAATCTAAATCCTTCTTCTCAAATATGTAGCAGCTAAAGCTCACCTTTGTCATGTCAAAAAATAGGTCAATGAATTGTTTAATAACAGGCGCATTCTTGTTGTATATATTTGTCCACTTGAGCTCGTCGTAAAAATGCAAATTATTCCGGAGGAGTTTAATTAAAGGGATAATTCCACCGTTGGCTCATGGTAGTTTATAATCGCCTATGAGGGTATTGGCTAGATTGTATGAACCAAACTGGGTGCGGTGGAGGGTGGTGACGGTGTAGCCGAGGGCAGCGAAGGTGCGGCGGATTTGGCGGTTGCGGCCTTCGGTCATACGTACTTCGTACGCATGAGAGTCATGAGTCATGAGTACTGAGTCATGAGTGGATGATACATCGCTGGAAGCGACTTTTGAATAATCGCTGCGTGATATGTTTTCCTTTCTTGACTCATGTCTCATGCTTCTTGGCTCCATCGTTGTGACCGAGAATCGGCTCAGGCCGTCTTCGAGGGTGATGCCGTAGTCAGATATCATTTGCTGGTGGAGTGGCTGGAGGGGCTTGTCGAGAGTGACTTCATATATTTTGACCTTGCCGTGACTGGGGTGCATCAGGCCGTTTGCAAGATTGCCATCGTCGGTGAGGAGTAGTAGTCCGGACGAATCTTTGTCGAGTCGTCCGACTGGCTGCAAGTGCTGGTATGCTTCGGGTAAGAGCTCGAAAACAGTTTTACTCCCTTGGCCGCTCCGTGAACACACATATCCGACTGGCTTATTGAGCAGAATGGTTGTGTGCTGCATGCGAGGTGTCAATTTCACCCCGTCGAGGCAAACCGTATCTGTTGGGTTCACCTGGGAGCCGGTTTCGGCAATCTGGCCATTTAGGGTGACGCGTTTGTCGGCAATGGCTTGGTCGGCTGCTCGTCGGCTCAGTGGTGAGGCTGAAGCAATGTATTTGTTGAGGCGCATATGTCTATGGTAGCTGCCAATCCCGCGGGAAGCAATGACTACCCCGATTGGGAAGTTGCTATTTGGCACGAAATTGTCGTATGGTTAACTTGAGGCAACTACAGGGCTATGCTGTTTGGGTCGTCGCCTGCCGGTGGGTTTGTGGCGTCGGGTTGTGCTGGAGCTACGGGTTCGGTTGTAGCCGCAGGAGCCGTGGCTACCGGCACACCCGCTGCTGCTTCTTCTTTCGCAACTTCTTTCGCGAGGAGTTCGTCTAGGTTGGGCCCTTTGGTGATGTCGTTTATGGGCGCAATCACCTTTTTGCCTGCAACATTGACTTGGTCTGATTCGTCTGCTGAAACGGCAGCAGGAGTGGTAGCATTTTCTGGCATGGTGTTTTGGGGTGCGGTGCCGGCGGGGTTAGCTGCCGCCTCTGGGGTTGTCGCTAGGGCTGGCGTGGGTGGTTCTGAGTTCGCAACGCCTGGTTGTGCTACAGCGGACTGTTCTTGTACTTGAGGGGTTGTGTTAATGGGGGGTTCTTCTCCCGGTACAATTTTTTCGCTCGGTGGAACCGCCAAAACTGGTGGTTCATTTACGGCGGCTGCTAAATCTTCAACCGCTGTTGCCAGGGCGGTTTCATTTGATGCTGTTACGTCGACAGTGTTCGTGCTAGGCACCACAGGGGCAACTGGAGCGTTGGACTGCGAATTTGCAAATGCAGCAATCTGAGACTCTATATTGGCCTCTTCTGCGGCTAGGCTTTGTTGTTCGGCTGGTGTGCTTGGGTCTGCGGGGGCAGTCGCGGGTTGGTTTTCGGGTGGTGTCAGTGGTGTCGCTGTGGTTGGTCCAGGGTTTTCGGTTACGTCTTGTGTTGAGTCTGGTGTCGTTATGTCTGAGCTGCTCATCAGGCCACTTTTGTGGGTAACAATCGGAACGGGCTCTGATGCTGGCGGTGTGGCGGCGGGTACGGCTGGAAGTGCCAGCGGGTCTGGGTCCTGTACTGTGGTAACAACGGCTGGCGTGGCTGGTTGAGCAAGCGTAGTGTCAATGGGTGGTGCTAGCGGAGTGGGGGGCGTAGCAGGCATTGCTGTGGGGATGTCTGTGTTGGGTGGGGGCACCGTAGTTGGCTCTGGTTGTTGTTGCGCGGGCATGGGGGTTGTGGTTGTGTCTTGCGCTACGGCTGGTACGGCAGGTTGGCTTGTCGCTGAAGGGTCTGTAGATACTACTGCCGTTGGAGCAGTGGGCGAAGGGGTGTCTGCGGGTTCGCCTGCGGTGGGGCTAACCACCGTTGTTCCGCTAAGTAAATCGCTAGCACAATTCACAATGTCCTCTAGCGTTACCTGTGATTTTACAAGGTATTTGTCAGCACCAAGCTTACCGGCGCGCGCTTGGTCCTCTGCCTGTCCAAGCGCGGTAAGCATAATGACCTTCGTGTTTGCGAGCTCTGGTGTAGCACGCAAGATGTCGAGCATTTCGAAACCGCTTATACGTGGCATCATAACATCAGAAATAATGAGGTCGGGTCGGTGTTGCTTTGCAATAGAGAGCGCTTCTTCTCCGTTTTGTGCGGCTACAATTTCATAGCCCTCAGCGCTTAGTCGTGCTTGATATATTTCTCTGAGGTTGTTGTCGTCTTCGACGAGAAGTAGTTTTGCCACGTTTGCTGCCTTTATGCGTGAAAACACTTATGTTTATATGTGAAAGTATATCATGCTGGCGCCGATGTCGATACTGGTGAAGGGGCTGATGGTGTGACAGTAGTAGTGCTGAGTGGATTTGACGCTTCAGCAGCCATAAGTTCTTCTGCTTTTTTCGAGGTTAGACGGGGTATATTAATGTAAAATGTGCTGCCCTTGCCAAGTTCGCTTTCAACCCATATTCTTCCCTGATACAACTCTACAATTTTTCGGCAAATGAACAAACCAAGACCGGTGCCGCCTATAGTACGGGTGGCGCTGTTATCAACACGGTAAAATTTCTGGAACAAGTGTGCAATGTCTTCTGGCGGTATGCCTGCACCTGTATCACGAACGTAGATTTGCACAACTCCATCGTTACCGGTAAGTCCAAGGCTAACCTTGCCCTCCTCTGTATATTTGCAGCCATTGTCAAAAATGTTGGTTATGACCTCGCGCATGCGGTCTGGGTCAACCTGGGCGTAGTACAGCGGCCGTATCACTTTATTCATGTCTCGCGCTTCGCCACCACCGCCTACGCTGGCATCTTTAATCTCTGAATTACCAAACAAGAACTCCATAAAGAGGCCTTTTTTCTCAGCAGAAAAGCGAAGGTCTTGGGCGAGTTGTTCGAGGAAAGCACCCATTTCAACCACTTTCGGGTGGTTAGTGAGGCGGCCGTCTTCGGCCTTGGCACTCGTGAGAAGGTCTTGAAACAGCTGGCCAAGATGCTTGGTGCTGCTATGAGCTTTTTCGAGGTAGTCGCGGGCTCGGTTGTCTATGGTGGCGACTTTTTCGTTCAGCGCGAGGCTCAGATAGCCCTCAATAGCCGCCACCGGCGTCCGCATTTCGTGGCTCGCGGTGCTAATAAACTCTGCTCGTTGGTTTTCTTCTGCTCGCTCCTCGCTGACGTCACGGAATACAGCCACCAGACCGGTTGTACGTTTTGCGCTATCGACTAGGGGTGCCACGCTGAATGTAGCGGCGACGGTGGTGGCAGCTTTTGTGCTAAGACTGATTGTGTTGTCTCGCACTGCTTCACC
>JBGAWL010000070.1:0-2922 GCA_044227625.1 Saccharimonadales bacterium (SeqCode)
AAACGGGATGTTCATTTCCGGCTCGTGGGACGGTTATTGGGTATCTGAGAATTGCTTTCTAACTACCAAATCCTAACCCTGCAATTGGATCAGTTTCGGGGGAGCAGATCACTAGACCATGTATTTCAAGGTCAGACATCTGATAAGAACCTGTTAACCACTCTTCTCATCTGTCCGCTTATTTGCCAGTCGCCTCTCATCTTCTTGTTTTATTGCATCTTGAGCTTTTTTGTAAACATTCTTGGGTATCGTTGGCGATTCCTGATCAAGCAAACTCCACTTTTCTCTAATTGCACCAAGATACTCCTCGAGCAAGTTATCCTTCTCGGGAGATGATGTAAGTAATTGCTCGTACTCGCGTCGAAGATTAGCGTACCTTGACGCAGCGAGCTTATGCTTCTCGGCCAGTTCTGAATAATTGAAGAAGGTATGCAATGCAGCTAAAGTTGCAGCCAGGATACTTATTAATCCCAAGGCTATTTGAAGGGTGGAATTAGTAAGAGTCCCTAAGGTCGAAAAGAGGGTAGTGCCAACTAGTGCAGATGCAACGGCACCAGAGACCCCGACGGTGCGATTCAGACTTTCATAGTGCGTAGCGGCGAATCTATGTCCAACGTGTGCAATTCTAATTCCAGCATGCCACTGCTTGAGGAGTTCGTCTAAATTCATAATGGCTCCCCCCGTTTCATTTCCATCTTTGAAACGGTCCCCAAACTTTAATCTTCGTCGTAAAAGTCTTACTCGGACTGGTACGGTTTTGGGTGGTATAGTGAACCCCAAAAACTAGACCACGAGCTTAAGTGGAATCAGCTATCATATCCGAAGCTTGTGGAGACGTTCAGATGGGCCGAAAACGCAGACAGTTCAGCAACCAGTTCAAGTTCACCGTCGCCCTGGAGGCGGTCAAAGGACTCAAGACCATCAACCAGATCGCCGGCGAGTATAACGTCCACCCCAACCAGGTTAGCACCTGGAAGAAGCAGTTGTTGGCCGATGGGCCGGCGGTGTTCGACAACGGTCATTCTAGCACAGAGCAGGAACAAGCCGTCCGTGAGACCGAATTGTACGAGCAGATCGGGCGGCTCAAGATGGAACTGGAGTGGCTGAAAAAAAAAGCTGCGCAGCTCGGTTGAGGTGAAACGGACGATGATCGAGCCTGACCACCCGACGCCCAGCATTCGCCGCCAGTGCCAACTGCTCGGCCTCAACCGGGCGACGTTCTACCGGCCGCCGGCGAGCAAGTCATCGCTGAATTTGGCACTAATGCGGCTGATTGACCGGGAATACACGCAAGCGCCGTTCTACGGCTACCGCAAGATGACGGCGCGACTGAACAATGCCCACGGCTATCAGGTCAATTCCAAGCGCGTCGCCCGGTTGATGGTCAAGATGGGCCTCCAGGCGGTCTATCCCCGCCCGCGCACGTCGCTTCCGGACCCACAGCACAAGAAGTACCCCTATCTGCTGCGCGGACTGGACATCGAGCGGCCCAACCAGGTCTGGGCGGCGGACATCACCTATGTACCTCTGCCGCGGGGCTTCATGTATCTGGTGGCCATCCTGGACTGGTTCAGTCGTTTTGTCCTGGCCTGGCAGTTGTCCAACACGCTCGATGGCGCCTTCTGTCTGGCGGCGCTGCGCCGGGCATTGCGCGACGGCCGGCCGGACATCTTCAACACCGACCAGGGCGTGCAGTTCACCTCTCAGGCCTTCACCGACGAACTGGAGGCGGCCAGTATCCGAGTCAGCATGGATGGCCGGGGCCGGTTCTTCGACAACATCTTCATCGAGCGGCTGTGGCGGACGGTGAAGTATGAGGACATTTACCTCAAGGGGTATGAGACCGTGCCGGCGCTGGCCGCCGGGCTGGACGACTACTTCCAGCTGTACAACTATGAGCGACCGCACCAGAGCCTGGGTTACCGAACGCCGGCCGATGTTCACTTTGCGGTTGAGGTGCCGGTTCTGTGACCGGCTCGATCCACCTTAGTTTTGCCGTTTCGTGGTCTTGACTTTGGGGGTCACTTTAAACTTTAAACCTGTCCGGTGCCGGCATTGACGACGGCGACGAGTCGTGTCTGGGTATTGGCCGCTGGTCGATAAGCGAGTCGATGCTGCCGACGACCCCGACGCTGGTGCATCGCCCGGATTTCTGGGCGACGCCGGTAAGTCAACTCGTCCCCAAACAACAAGACGACACGCTCCGGGTGCTCCATGGCGTCTTGATAGGCGGCCAGAATCGCGCGCCACTTGAGGGCATACTCCGGGTCAGGGCTATGGATGAAGCGTTGCGCTTGTTTCCGGCCGAAGCCCAGTCGCTTGAGCACCTTGTAGATGCCCGGCACACTGCAACCCGCTAGCCAGGACAGCGCCCGACCCACGTCGGCCAGCTGCCATCGTGTGACCTCAATCCCGTGTTGGCGCGGCGACTGGTGCAGTAAATGCTCCACGGCATTGCGGGCGTCGCTCGCCGCCAGAGGGGGAAAACACCGGCTTACGCCCGCGACCCTCACGCACAACCAAACCAGGTAGCCCCTCGGCCAGGTAGCGTTTTATCCATCCCGACACGGTATGGGGCTTATGCAGCCGCAACAGTCCGCCTCGGGCCACCTGCTTGACGGCTAACCCTTCACTGACCTTCAGAATAGCGGCGGCGCGCTCCCGCACATAGGCCAACTTGTGGTGATTTCGGGCATCGCTTAGTTCCGCCACCTGTTCAGCGGTCAACTTCAGCTGGTACTGTCTCATCGCTCACCTCCCTTGCCTTATCATCCTGGAAGTATATCCTAAATGCCTGTTAATTTGTTAATGTCCTAACAGGCTGTGCTACGGGCTGGCTGTAATACAGCCTGTCAGGCTGTCGTCGCCGGCCACAGCCTGACAGGCTGTGCTACGGGCTGGCTGTAATACAGCCTGTCAGGC
>JBGAWL010000071.1:0-2879 GCA_044227625.1 Saccharimonadales bacterium (SeqCode)
ACTGCCCAAATGCCGTCTTTCCATGTGATTTTCTTGCCTTCGGCATAATCGCGGCCGTAATATGAAATTGGCAGTTCGTAGAGTCTGACGCCTTGCTTTAGCACTTTTGCTGTAATTTCAGGCTCAAAGTCAAAACGGTCGCAGCGAATCTGCACCTTTTTGAAAATATCGGCTCTGAAGACTTTGTAGCAAGTTTCCATGTCAGTCAAAGTGGCGTTATATAGAACATTGGTTATGAGGCTAAGGAATTTGTTGCCGAATAGGTGCCAAATTTTAAAAGCGCGGGTAACCTTACCGCCACACAATCTTGAGCCGTAAACAACGTCAGCGTGGCCTTCTAGAATTGGTCGCAGCAGCTCAGTGTATTCTCTCGGGTCGTATTCAAGGTCAGCATCTTGAATCAAAATAATGTCGCCTTCAGCATGGCCCTGGGCTGTGCGCAAAGCCGCACCCTTGCCCTGATTTTTTTCGTGATAGTAAATGCGAGCGTTGTACTTGCTGGCATCAAGTTTGGCCAAAATGTCACGGGTGCCATCTGTTGAGCCGTCGTCAACAATAACTATCTCTTTTGTTAGTCCGGCGGTATCTGCATTTGAAACCATGTCCAGTACGGTGACAAGAGTTTTTTCTTCGTTGAAGACTGGTATTAGTATTGAAAGTGTTTTCACGAACTGTATTACGTTCCTTATGTATGCGAATTTTGGGGCTGCTAATTATTAGGCTGCCAATTATTAGGCTGCCAATTATTAGGCTGGAAGTATAAGGGCCCGCTTGTGTGCCTCGGTCTCAAGACTGTCGTCAAGTGACGTTAGCTGAACTGACCCATACCTTCGCGTCAGAGCTTGGCTTAGCAACAAATCGGCGAATGCCGGATTTTTCGGCAAAAGTGAACCGTGCAAGTAGGTACCGTATACGGTGCCCTGGCAGGCGCCTTCACTTTTGTCTTCACCATTATTACCATTGCCAACCACGATTTTCCCTAGTGGTTGCACATCTTTACCCAGATAGGTTTTTCCGCTGTGATTTTCAAAGCCCACAAGAGTTAAGCCGTTATCCCGCTTGATAACGACGTTTCCAATCATTCTTCTGTTACCGGCAACCGTATAGGCGTCCAATAACGATATGCCTTTGAGTTCTGGGCCATCGTGTGGCCGATAGTAATGACCTAGTAGCTGATAACCACCACATACGGTTAAGACCACTGCCCCGCCGTCAACAGCAGCCTTGAGCGTGGTGGCACGCTTGACTAAATCTTCGGCAATGACAATTTGTTGCTTGTCTTGACCGCCGCCAATGAAATAGAAGTCGTAATAATCGGGATCCGCGTCCTGACCGATATCTATTGCATCTACCTTGACTTCTATGCCTCGCCACTTCGCTCTCTGGCTGAGCGTAATGATGTTGCCGCGATCGCCGTATATGTTGAGAAAGTGGGCGTAAAGATGAGCAATTCTGAATTCCATAACTTCCATAGTAAGGTTTTTTTCTGCTTTTAAGAGGCGTGTATATCGATCTTTTTACTGCACTATATATGGTGTGCTCTGGCGTTGCCGTTTGGCAAGCTATTGTCGTACAAACTTGTGAAGTTTGAATAACGGTACGTAAATAGCCATTTTTGGGGCTTCTACCGAGGGCCATCACTAGTGCAAATTATAGAAAGAATAGTGGTTGCAAATGACCGATAAAGCATGATTATTTCAGGAGGTTGCAATTCTTGACTAGGGGTTGCCATGAAGTCTGATTGCATGGGCTTTTCCGGATTTGCGTCTGATATATTTTGGGCGACCATTTTGTAAAATATTAGCGTTTTTTAAGAATCCCTCTTTATGCACCACCGGCGGCTTTTCGCAGGTTCTGAGTTAAGCGAAATGGTTTTATGGGTTTCACTACTACTAACGGCTGGAATATGTAGGTTATGATGGCGTACGTTAGAGTCAGGTCATTGCTGAAGGAGTGATTACTATTATGAAAAAGGGGTTTGCAACCATTCTTACTGCACTCGTTGCTGTAAGTGCGAGCACCTTGATCAATGCAAATGTCGCAAATGCTCAAGGTGCTACTAATGTCAGTGAATTGACAGACGTAGTTGGAAATGAGTGGGCGTATAATGCACTCAAGGAACTCGTTAATAGCGACTGTCATGTACTGGTAGGTTACCCAGACAGAACATACCGTGGTCAGAAATCGACCACACGTTTTGAACTGGCTGCCGCTCTATATAAATATGAGCAGTGCATACAAGAGCGTCTAGCTAAAAAAGCTGACAAGGCCGATTTGGAAAAATTCGCTGCTTTGTTGGAAGAATTTCGTGGTGAGTTGAACCAACTGAAGGCCCGTGTCGACAGTTTGGAAGCTCGCATGAAAGCTGTTGAGGAAAAAAATGCTGAGCAAGACATGCGCTTAGCATATGCCGAAAGACAGAAAGGTTTCATTTGGGAGCGTCTAGTTAAGGGCACATTCATTGATGTCCGTGACATAGGCGTAGGAGTTGGTCGTGGGGCGAGAGCCATCTACGAGTACATGTTCTAACCGAACCTCCCTGCGCGAGCTTGGACCTGACTGAACTACTCGGAACTCCCGTCGGCTTTGCGGCTGCCGGGAGTTTCGTCATCAAATATGGTGGCAATTTCGGCTAGCATTTATATGCTAGTAAGTACAGAGTAGTCAGTTAGTCTCTGCTCAACCTGTTTCAAATTGAGGACTTTCCCTTGTCTCATCCTTTCGCTGATGAGCTTTCCTTTGCGCTGACCATAAGCGAAGAGGTAGAAAAGCTTGCCATGAGCTACTTCAATAAGGGTATTGAAGTAGTGGAAAAATCTGATGGCAGCCCTGTGACAAGGGCTGACAAAGAAGTTGAGCGTTTTATTCGAAATGCGCTG
>JBGAWL010000072.1:0-2684 GCA_044227625.1 Saccharimonadales bacterium (SeqCode)
GCCCTTACACAAATCGGATATTATTTTACCGAATTAGGAATAATTGAATCCAAGAATGACCAATTACCTCGCGAGACTTAGTGCAATAGAATTGAGCCTTACTTTGCTATTTGTCCTATTTTCACTGCCCAGTCTGTGACTGAGTAGTAGCGGTCGGCGTCGGTATTTATGCTGTGTTCATCGAGGCCCTGTACAAATCCTCTTGAAATATATAAGATTTTAGGCTGGTACAATGCAATCGCAGGAGCATCTTCTTGCCATGCTTTTAAGAACGGTTTGTATTTCAGAGCGCGCACCGTAGGATCTTGACGTGTGCGCCCACCTTCGAGCGCCGTGTCTGCTACAGTCGACTTATACTCAGAAAAATTCAGCCGGTTACTGCTCCGTGGGTCGGCCTGCGTGCTACTCCAGTACGCATATACGTCGGGGTCAGGACCGATTGAAATTGTATAGAGAAGTGCGGAATATGCGTGTGTTTCAACCGAGCTTTGAAAGTCGGTGGTTTGCTGTAGGGCCGCTTGCATGTCAACTCCTATCGCTTTCCACTGCTCTTTGATCTTACTCAGTATGAGTTGATTGTCGGGGTTTTCTTCGGCTACGACAATAATATTTAGCGGGACACTATTCTTCACCCGAATGCCATTTTTTCCTTTCACCCAACCGGCTTGCTCGAGTGCAGTCATTGCCGCAGTTGTGTTGTAAGGGGGTTGGTCGAACTCTTTGGTATACCCAGGGTGTCCCACCAAAAATGGCTGATGGACAACACGTAAGTCTTCAGCAAGAGCGCTCCTAATGGCTTGCTTGTCTGTTGCGAGCACCAGTGCTCTACGAACCACCGGGTCGGTAAGCACACCGTCTGATGTTTTTAAAAACAGCATTGTAGCAGCGGTGGCATTGAACCGGTATGGAAATACTGAAGTATCTTTCAGAAGTGCTTCAGGTATACGTTTTAATCCTGCAATTGCCTCAATAGAGCGTTTTTTATACGCTGCAACTAATTTTTCTTCATCGTCATACACATGCAACACAAATCCATCTAATTTAGCCCGTCCTGAACTGTATTTTTCAAATGTCTTAAAAGAGAGTAGTGTTGTTGCGTCACCTGAGCCAGCTGCGCTCCCAAACTGTAAAGAACCCCACTTGAAGGGACCAGCCCCCACGGGCTCAGTGGTATTAAAGCTACTTGAGCGGAGTTGAGCGGCCGGTAGTTTCTGCAGCAAGTGTGCAGGAATTATGCCAGTCGTGAGGCTATGCGGGAAGGCAGTAAGCGCACTTGGCAAGCCAAATATGACCGTCTGCGGGTTGGGAGCGGTGATTGCTATCCCCTGCCAGCCTGACAGAAGCGGCGAACGAGTGTCAGGGTTCTGGATGGTGCGGAACGTAAAGAGTACATCTGCACTGGTAAGCGGCGCTCCGTCATGCCAGATGAGCCCTGGTTTTAAGGTGAACGTGTACTGCTTACCAGATTCATCTACCTGATAGCTTTGTGCCAAATCGCCAACTAGCTGGTTCTTGTCATCGTATTTTAGTAGACTGGCAAAAATTAGCCGAGAGGCTGCTGTATCCACGGCTCCAGTGGCGTAAATGGGGTTCGCATTGCTGTAGACACCAAGCATGCCCTCGTTATACAGACCGCCTGGTATTGGCCCTGGTTTGAGATAGTAACTACTCAGGTTCACCGCCTGCAATAAGGTGATAGTGCTGATGGTTAGCACGAGAAAGAGCCAGCCTCCGACGAACCGCTTGACATCTAGTAACCGTTCTAGCCTGTCAACAAAGTTTGAGTCAAAGCCAGCCTCTGCGCGTGAAGTGACTGATTCAACCTGGCGCTGTTGCCGGCGCAGCAGCCGCCGAAGCCTTAGTTTGGTTGCGCGGTTCATGACGGTCATGCTGTTCTAATCCCACCCACTCAGCTTAGCCAATAATAATACCAAGCAAAATTGCAAGAATAAACACCAGTGCCGAAACAATCGTAAGCTGGTAAATGGTTTTGTCGGTTCCGCGACGTTCGGTATTTACCTCACCACTGCTACCTATGCCTGCACCCAGCGAAGCGCCTCTAGTTTGCACTAAAATTAATAGCGTCATAAATAGCATGGAAACAATTGCAACATAGTTATATATACTCATCGTTTTTCTAGTATATCACGAATAAGCGAGCTAACAGACCCTTATGAGTTCCGGTCCAAAATTGCTGAAACGAGGTAATTTACAACACCAATTATTAGTCCTGTCAGAATTGCAACGCTAAAACTATCTATATGAAGCGGACCGTATAGTTTGCTGGCAAGATATACCATTGCACCGTTTATTACTAGCATAAAGAGACCTAATGAAAGCAGAATAGCCGGAAGGCTTAGTACAACAAGTAACGGTTTTATAAATGAGTTTATAAGTGCCAGAACAGCTCCAGCAGACACAACCACCCCAAAACGACTTTGGTAGTCTACTGACCCTTGCAGCAGGCCGGCTGCAATCCAAAGACCAAGGCTGCACACAAACCATCTTAGTAGAAACGAATAGACAAAACTCTGTTTTCGATACGCCGTCATTGCATAAGCATTATATACCCAAACACCCCAGCTTTCCGATTTTTCACCCATCCTTTCCGGTCAAAACCGTGCCTACCCTCCTCACCGTATCCAGATGTGCTTCGTCAGGTATGCATGGTTTTGCCTCAGGAA
>JBGAWL010000073.1:0-2432 GCA_044227625.1 Saccharimonadales bacterium (SeqCode)
ATCGTCACCCGTTGGTTTATCTAAGAACTCTCTTATATCACCAAAAGTCTTTTCCGTTAGTAATATTGATCCGTCATTTTCCTGAGAACTGTGGTTAGCCCACATCACGACTGATCGCTCAGAAAATATTCCAATAATCTTCTGGTTATGAACAACCGGGATATTAGTGATGTTTAGGTCATTCATGATTTTTAGGTATTTTGCGATTGCGTCATTGATTTCTGCAGTGACTAAATGTGGCGGCTTGATGGCCACATGGGTGGCCATAGGCGGATGAGTTATTAATTCTCTAATGCGAGTTATTGTGGAAACAGTTTCGTCAGAAGGCTCTGCTAAATGTTCGTTGTGAACTATAAGATTTCTGAGAGCCTTCATAGTAGAAAGCTCGCGCCTCATTGACTGATCGCGCAATATACCAAACCGAGCCTTTGTTTCAAGCTTTTTTATTGCGTTATGCACTGTGTTCCGCCTGCTCTCATCTTTCTCGTCGCCATCAATATCGATACCAGCGTTATTGCAGAGATATTTTTCAATCTTGTTCCACTCATCACGAAATTTATCTGAATTAGTCATATTTTAGCGGTTGTAATCCTTCAAAAAACAAATGCCGGTTTGCTTGGTCGTGTATATCAAAGCCACCGCTTAACACAAACACTTTTAGTAAGTTTTCGGCTTTAACGCGCAGGCGAAAGGTTGGCGTGACTTCGCCCTCGACTGAGGCAAAAAACGTTTTTGTGCGCTCGGTGTCTATAGTACTTGCCAAGTCATCAAACCGGCCATATTCGTTGATGCTGACGGCGTTTACTCCGGCGCCCATCAAGTTTTGCAGTTTTGCTATATCAACTCCCAGCGCTGCGCTTATTTGTTGGACTTGCTCATTTTTAGCGCGGTATTGGTATTCGGTAATGTAATCTCTAAACGGCTTGCCGTCCGTAAGCTTTGCGTTGCCACTCTGCACATCATGGATAAATATATTGGCATATTTTTGTTCCTCTTGCGTGAGCGTGGCAAACGATTTGTGCAGTTCGTCTAGTGTGGCTTGTAATTGGCTATGGTCCACGCCGTCTTGACGCAGCACTTTCAGGTATTTATCAAAGCGTGAGTTCATGTAGTCAGTGTCTATTCGGCCGGTATCTATGGCGACCAAATGCCCATCAATATCAAACGTCATATCACCGCCCGGCTCGCCACCCCCATCACCGCCCGCAAACAGCTCTTTGTAACGCAGTGCCAGCACCAGGTAGGTGTTTTCGTCAAACGCCACTTCAACTACCCGCGCTGGTTTTTTAAAGGCATAGCTTAGCTTACCCCATGCAAAGCCCTGTATTTTAGCAGCTTCCAGGTAACTGTTGAGTTCTTTGAACAGTTTGGCAAACCGCCCGCGCTCGGTCACGTCGGCTGGCAGGTGTGCAAACTCTGGCTCGCCCGCCTGGGCAAATAGCCGCGCGATATCGGCATATATCTGGTTTAGTTTTTCCAGGTTGTAATCCAGTTGTTCGGCAAATAGCCCGAGTGGTCTATTGCCCGAATACAGTGCCACCGCACTCGCGATGTTGCGCTCCATAGTGTTTGGGTAGCGGTAGTAGCGCACGGTGCCAAACGGCTTGTCTGGTCCAAACAGGCGGTTGGTGCGCGAAAACGCCTGTATGACACTTTCGTACTTTAGTACTTTGTCCATATATAGCGTGTTTACCCACTTAGAATCGAACCCGGTCAACATTTGGTCAACCACTATCAACAGATCAATTTGTTTTTCGGGCGTGCGTTCTATGCGCTCATATGGTTTCTTATGCGCTAGGCGCGCCGCAATGTCTTTTTTAAACTTGCCGTGTGTCGCTAGGGTAAAATCCTGTTCGTAGCGGGCATTGTAATCTTGCAATATCTCAACCAAGCCGTCCTCCTTGTATTGGAAGCCGTCGTTGTTGTCTATGTTGGGATCAAACAGCGCTGTGGTTTTTAAATCGGGGCGCACACTTTTAATGAGTCGGTAGTAGGCTATGGCTTCGCTAATACTACTTGTAGCAAATATACCGTGGAATTTGCTGGCATGGCTGAGCCGTAGCCAGTTGTCGGATATGTCTTGTACCACCATGGTGGTATGCTCGCTGCGCTCATACTGCGCCTTTGGCAAATGGTCTTCTATGCCTTTTATGTATGTGCCGCTATCGTCAACATGCCCGGCCATTTTTACCTTGGCACTGTCCATGTAGTGGTAGTATTTTGCAGATTTTTCGGGGTCGGCAATGGCTTCTTCTTCGCTGGCTGCATTTGCCATCATCAGCGCCACACTTTTGCGGATATCGCTGTCGCGGTACGTCTGCACTTTGTACGGGTCAAACCCTAGCACATTACCGTCGCGTATACCGTCCGCAATGCTGTAGCGGTGCAGCTCGTCGCCAAACACGGTGGCGGTAGTGTTTTTATGCTTTTGG
>JBGAWL010000074.1:0-2270 GCA_044227625.1 Saccharimonadales bacterium (SeqCode)
GACCGATGGAAACGAGGCTACTGCGTACGCCGCCGTACAGCAAACTGCCGGTCATAAAAATGGTAATGAGCAAGATAGCCAAACTTACGTACAGTCGTACGGTGCTCACCGGTTTGCCCGCAATACTGTCACCGGACTTACGCAAGAAAGCCGGAACGGGTGGTCCGCTTACCGATACAGCGAGGGGATTACGCGAAATACCAATGTCTATTTGTATAAAACCAATGGCGACGTCTTTCTTGCCGGCAGAGGTCGTAAGCGCAGCATTGCCGCTAACATTTTTTGTGCCGTCAAAGCCGCTGAGTGCCTTGCCAAGAATTACTCCTTGTCGGGAGTCTGCCTTCATGCCTATACCGTCCAGTGCCGATATGCTTATGATGTCACCGCTTTTGATTGCGCCGTTCTGGTTGCTTACCAGCGCGTCGTACTTGCCGTTTGAAGCAACATACACTTGTGCGTTACTACTATCGCCACCCAAAGACACCACCGTGTCGTTAGCCGAGACAACCACGCCGTGCATGGCTTTGTCGGTTTTGTTCGTGAGTGCCTGGACTTTTCGGCTATCTTTCGGGTCTAGCATGACTATCATGCCCTTCTGGACAACCCCAGTTACACCGTAGCCCTGCGAAACCGTTTGCGCGCTAACGATACCGGGGAATAACATCACCAACCCAAAAAGTGCCAGTAAAACAAACCGCTGTATTTGACGAATCTGTTTTTTTATCTGTTGCATATGCTTCAAAGTATAACCGTTTTACCGCTGATACGACAAGGCTTTTTATCGGTTTCTTCGCAACTTTCGACTATACTAGAGAGACTATGTCTATCACCAAAGCAATCATCCCTGTAGCTGGCTGGGGAACACGCCGGCTTCCTATTACTAAAGCCATTGAAAAATGCATGCTACCAATTGGCAATCGCCCAATCGTCGACTACGTTGTGCGCGACTGTGTCGCAGCTGGCATAACCGACATTTACTTTATTGTTGGCGAACAGAGCGAGCAACTGCACACCTACTACCGCGATAATGTCGAGCTTACCGACTACCTTATCCGAAATGGCAAACAAGATATGCTACCACTTACCGAGACACCTCTAGCTCGGTTTCACTACATCGTACAGCCAAGCTACGGCAAATACGGCACCGCCGTCCCTGTTGATCTGGCCATGCCTTACGTCAACGAAGGTGAATCTGTGGTGGTTGTCATGGGCGATGACTGTCTCTATAACAGTGACGGCAGCTCCGATATTGTACGCATGCTCGAGGCAACCCCAGATGGACAAAGCGCTATACTCGCCGTGCCGGTGACCGATAGCTCCATTCAGCAGTACGGTCACATTGTAGCTGACGACCAGGGTAATTTGGTGCGAATTATTGAACATCCAGACCCCATGCCAGAACAATTCATGAAAAATGTCAGCAAATATGTCCTGAACTACTCGATGCTTAAGGCGGTGAGCGAATACGTTGCCCAGCCGATTGATGCGGGCAAGGAGTATTACATTTTCCATCCATTTCAAAAAGTTATCGAAGATGGTGGTGTCATGAAAGTGGTTTCCGCGCAAGGAAAGTATCTCGATGCGGGAACCGTTGAGGGCTGGCTCCACGCCAACCAAGTCGTTATATCTGAAATACACCCCGCCAATCTCTAGGCCCAAGGAAAACCATATTCAAACCATATTCAAAGGACAGTCCTCTTAGAGTGGTCTTTTGTAAGAGACGCTTATTTATTCCATCTGTTGTTTCGTTGTGTTATTTACTTTTTGTTATATCTGTGAGCGCTTGAATGAATTTTTCCATATCGGTTTTGGTGGTTGAGCGGCCCATGGTGATTCGCAGGCTGCTCTGGGCAGCCTCATCGCCGATGCCCATGGCGCTTAGCACGTGACTTGGCTCTTCTGAGCTTGCGCTACAGGCCGAGCCAGCTGCGGCGAAAAACCCACGCTCTTCGAGCTGCAAGAGTACGCGCTCGTTATCAAACCCAGGTAACGTAATATGAATGTTATTTGGCAGGCGGTATTTGAGTGAACCGTTGATAATTACACCTGGGATTTTTTGCTTCAAGAGAGTAATGGCACTGTTTTTAACTTCGTTTAGTCTAGCCGCCTCTTCGTTTCGCATAGCTTGAGCACTATCAAGCGCGGTCGCAAAGCCGACGGCACCAGCGACGTTTTCGGTACCACTACGCAGCCCTCGTTCTTGGCCGCCACCCCGGATTATCGGAGATAGCTTAACGTGGCTTGCCGCGTACAGCACGCCGGTTTGCTTT
>JBGAWL010000075.1:0-2186 GCA_044227625.1 Saccharimonadales bacterium (SeqCode)
TAGGCGTGTGGAACGCCTGTGCCCCCGCGCGTGAGGAAAAACAGGGGGAGGAGGAGCAAAAACAAAACCACTTGGGTGCCGTACTTCGAGGTCATGTGGAGTTTCTTCCCGAGAAGCGAAGAAAGCCGTATCGACATACGGCGCAACGAGCATCGGAGGGAAAAACTGCACAGGAACCGAAGAAGCCATGCTGGCGGCCAACTGCGTTGGGCGAAAGCGTGGCTGGTACGGTGGCCAAGGACGACAAAACCCCTCTTAGCAATCTGCCAGAGGGTGCATGCGAAGAACGCCTGCGCTGTACGTTTTAGTTTGAACATGTGTTTTGAAAGGTGTTTGTTTTGGTTCTCGGTTTGATTTTTGAGAGACCAATCTTTGTTTCGGATTTTGCCTATTTTTTGTTTTGGCTTGTCCTGCACAAAAGTATGCCCTAGTTGGTGCTACCCATACAAGAGAAAAAACCAAAAAATTTATGCAAAAAAGTATGTTCATTTGTTAGTTTCAAACAGATATATTTTGTTGTATTTATATCTACGTATTTATATCACCTCTGTTTTTGTAGCAATTTCTGCAACGATATATTATTATTTTGTTATAAAAAAAGTTGTTAAATCTACTACTGTTTTGAACTTAGCTAAAAGTTATCCACAAGCTTATCACGAAAAGCACCCGCAAAGAGCGGGTGCTTGAAGGCCTACAGAATAGTATCTATGAGATAGTATCTATACTTACCACTGTCTGAGTCTGGCGGTGGCCATGGGTCTTATGTACACGTTTTTTTGCCTTATAGCGAATGGCTGTCACCTTCTCAGACTTTGCTTCCGCATCCACTACTGTTCCCTTAACGGTAATACCCTTAACTGTCGGGGTACCAACTGTTGTTTTGTCGCCGTCTACAACGAGCAATGCATCAAAGCTAATTCTTTTATCATCACCTTTGAGTCGCTCGATGGAAAGTGTTTGACCTTCGGCTACGACATACTGTTTGCCGCCGGTAGCAATAACTGCTTTTTTCATACTTCTCACCTAACCTTACATTTGTTATTCCTCATAAGTTTATCATTCCCACCCCTGTTTGTAAAGCCTTCAGGCGTTTCGGCAAGTCTCCGCAAATGCCTTATAGATGAGTGGCCCCGTGTCATCAGACTCTGGATGCCACTGAACGCCGTATATATTCCCATAACTCATGGCCTCAATCACACCATCAGGAGCTTTCGCACAAGGCTTAAATTGTTCTGGTAGTGTGGCCACTGCTTGATGGTGCCGTGACGCAACAGTAGCCTTATGACCACGAATTAGACCTAGGAAGTCAGCACAAAGGTCAATTTCGTGCTGAACACCCACATGCTGAACCGCAGCGTCAACTTCTTGGGCAATGTCCTGGTAAAGCTCACCCCCATAGTGAACTGCCAGCAGCTGCATGCCATAACAAACACCTAAAATTGGCTTATCCAATGCGCTAAACATATCAATAAGCCTGCGCTCCCACGCAACTCGCTCCTGAGGTTCAGTCGCCGTTTGAAGCTCGTTGCCGCCGTACACCCCTGCTGGGATATCTTCGCCTCCAGAAATTACTAGACCATCACAAAGTTCAAGCGCTTCTTCCGCGCTCATGTCTGGCGAAAGGATAATAGGTATTGCTCCCGAGGCAGCAATGGCTACCGTATAATCTCGGCGCAAGTACAGACTAGCCCTCGCTGCTGGTAATTTTATGCCCTCGTCAAATGCGGGAGTAACACCAATAACTGGTTTCTTCATTTAAGCCCCTAAGCCTTTTTTAGTTCAATGGTAAGCTCTTTGCCATCTACCGAGACAACCACAACATATGAGTCCGAACCGGGGTTTGCAAAAGTTTGAGCCAAAGTTTCTGCCTGTATAGTTTGTGCATGTTCATCAACGGCCTTAGCAAGCTCATCGTCTGCTGTCGACAGCTGCAGTACTATTCTGTCGTCAACGTTTAGCCCCGCTTGTTTTCGAGCATTTTGCACGCCGCGTATCACCTCTCGCATCATACCTTCACGCTGTAATTCGGGTGTTATATTTTTGTCTACAGAAACAGCCGTTTTTACCTCACTTGGATATTTTACTTCTTTTACATTCACTTCATCGGCTATAATCGCCTCAAAATATTCGCCTAACTGCTGCCCGCTGTAGCTTAAGCTTGCGAGCGGTTGCCGAACCTTAACCTG
>JBGAWL010000076.1:0-2076 GCA_044227625.1 Saccharimonadales bacterium (SeqCode)
TTTGCCGGGCTACTGAGTTTTGCATTTCTAGCGGTAAGTGCCTTCTGGGCTCCGTTACCCACGGTGCAGGCGGCTGGCTGTGATAAAACAAGCATTGTGTACTGTGGGTTGAACCAGAGCAGCGTGCAGACGCAGATTGATTCGCTGCGGGCGGCTTACAATTCCAATAGCGACGGCAACGGTCACGGCGGCGTACAAACAGCGCTCAACTGGGCCGGTTATAGCCCGACATTGCTTGCCAATATGAACACGCAAAACACCAAAACAGGCACGCTTTACACTGACGGCCGTGTTGTGGTGGATGGTCGCGTCGTCAACGACACATCACAGCAAACCTGGATCACCACCAGGTTGAGTGGAACGGGACGATTATCTCTGGGCGACGGCATATATGCGCGGTTAGCATCGACCACCCAAACGGCCAATCGGCCAGTTATAGTAACGTTTGACTCTACCGGCAAGGCGATTGCGATCGTCATGTCAAACTGTGCCAACTCAGTAAAGTTTGTACCAGTCATACCTCCTGCCCCAGAATGTACTGGCCTGTCGACACCAGTCGTGAAAGATAGAACCAAGTTACTGTACGGATTTACGGCAAACGCCAAACTCGACGGTGCAACCCTAACGGGCGGAAGTTTTACCTTTGGCGATGGTGCAACTGGTGCCGGTACGGTCAGTGGCGCTAGTTTGATAGCCGACCACAGCTATGCCAAGGGCGGGACTTACACCATTACGGCTACACTTAACTTCTCGTACTGGGGAAGAAGCGTGTCAAAAACCTGTCAGACGTCGCTGCGCATCGACGTGCCTGGCGTCTCAATCCAGAAAAAGGTTGACGATGTCGAATCCAAAGAAGTCGAGGTCGGTAAAGAGTTCGTGTACAGTCTGGTAGTCAAAAATACTGGCAACCAAACTTTAACGAATGTGGTTGTAAAAGATAAAGCACCCACTGGCGTCCAGTTCGTCAAACCAGACGTAGGCAAAGTTACCAACGGCACAGATTACCTACATACCATCCCTAGCTTGGCGCCCGACGCGAGCGTGACGTTAAAAATCACGGCCAAGGCAACCACCTTTACGCCAGGAAATATCACGAATACAGCCTGCGTCAACGCACCAGAAGTTAACCCAAGTGAACCAACCAAAGACGATGGCTGCGACCCGGCGGTCATTACATTGCCAACACCTGTTTTTGAATGCTCCAAACTAACCGGCCCGCTTCTGGAGGGCAAGACCATGGGGTACCGTTTTACCGCCGAGGCAAAGTATGCCAATGGCCCAATCCTCAAAAAAGCGCTGTTCGTTTTCGGTGACGGCCAAACCAGGAGTGTTAACGCGGTAGCAGGCAGTAATGTGATTACCACGGACTACGAATACACCACACCTGGAAAATACAGCGCCTACGCCACACTGTACTTCGATGTGTTTGGTACAGAAAAGACAGCCGCAACGAACTGTTACGCCAAAGTTGAACCATCCAAACCGGCCGTACCCGAATGCAAACCAGGTATCCCCGTCGGTGACATTCGCTGTAACCCATGTCAGTACGATGCTAGCATCCCTGCGAGTGACGCTCGCTGTGTTGCTCCAGCCGCAACCCTACCAAACACTGGCGCCGGAAATGTCATAGCACTGGCATCTGCTGCCTTGGTCGGTGGTTTCCTATGGTACCGCCACGTACTCTTCCAGCGTCACAAACGAGCCTATCTCCAAGCTGATTTCGGCACCTCACCACTACCACTCGCTGAACCACTTGAATCACCCGATCCACTCGCCGCAACCCCACTCGCCCCACAAGCCCATCGCCGTGGCTTCAGGCGGAAGCGTCAGTTTTAGGGAGTCGGCCAGCGCAGATTAGTCCGCCATCGACGGATCGGGCTTGACATGGTTGACTTACAGTAGCTTGGGTACTATAGTATAGCCATAACAAGAAATTAAAAACCGAGGAAAAAAGATGACGACATTTCGCAGCGTACTACGAAGCCGGCAAGGGCTTAAGTTTGCCGGGCTACTGAGTTTTGCATTTCTAGCGGTAAGTGCCTTCTGGGCTCCGTTACCCACGGTGCAGGCGGCTGG
>JBGAWL010000077.1:0-2065 GCA_044227625.1 Saccharimonadales bacterium (SeqCode)
CGCTCCAATCTAGTTTGGACACACGGTCACTAATGGCATTGGCGGCGTAGTATTGGTAGCTGCGCATCACTTTTAGTACGCCGTCGCTGTCATCGGCCACCGTGTAAAACCCTATCATTTGGTGCGCCATGGGTATAGACAGCAAATACGTGGCGATGTCTTGCCAATGGTTAAGTGGCTCGTTGTTAAAGTCCGCCCAGTGAAAATAAAAGTCTTTGTTAAACACGCCGTCAGGACCGGGGTTGGCAAAATACACTGTTTCTTCCGGCTCCATAGCAACGCATATTTGCACCATGCTAAATATGCCGGTAAACACGCCCTCGGCGGCGTATTTTTCTATCTGGTGGTAGGCCTGACTCACAGGAATGCCGCTTTTTTTGAGTTCTATATGGAACACCGGCATGCCGTTTATGAGCAGCATTAGGTCGCCGCGCCTATCGTTCAAAATGTGCGAGCTAGCTTTGTATTTGGGCTGCTGGGCTATCTGGTAGCGGCTTTGGCCGGCGGCGATTTCGCGGCGGTCGTAGATCTTTAGGCTGACCTCTTTACCTAAGTGCAGCGGGTCGGCCGGGTTGTCGCGGGTAATGGATACCGTTTTGCCGTTTATAAAGCCGTTCAGTTTTAGCGGAGTGCGCATCGCCAGCACTTGCTCGAGTACCTGCTGCATTTCGGTGTCGGTCAGCGGCGCGTCGTTCAGTCGGTCTATACCGCGGTTGTTCTCAAACAGTATGTTCGCCCAGTTTTGTAGCAAGTCCGTCTCACTTGGGTAGCGCAGCACTGCTTGTTCCCAGCCCTTGTTTTGCAGGGCGGCCACTAGCGCTTGTTCAAATTCGGCTTCGGAGTTGAATATGGTTGTCATATGGGTTGGTTGCCGTCCTTCCTTACACAAACATGGCGGCTAGGCACGCCTTTTTAACGTTTTGCAGTTTTTCAAGCTTGCGCTGTTGCAGGGAAATGCGGGTGTCGAGGGTTGAGAAGTAATTGCCAATTACCTGTTGTTCTTTGTGGTCAGGAGGTACCGGCACGGTAAAATTAGCAAGGTTGCTCCTGCTAATTCGCTGTCGTGTACCACCGGCAAGAACTGTGTTTACCTCATTAAAGTATACTTGCGATGACAAGTACTGGATCAAATATTCGTTACAATAGTCAGTAGTGGTTCGGACTATTGTACAGTCAACGGCAGTTATCATCTTCGTACCGAGGTTCGGTATGATACACGCTCTACCGGCGGGCTCGGGCAGTCGTGATATAAGTATGTCGCCGGGCAGTACTTCTTTACAATGTAGCCTTTCAAAAGTTTCCTCTGAAATCCATTTACTATTGTTAGGCTTGTCTATGAATTCCGCTACACCTACGTTACCAGTTTGAATCAAGCGCACACCGTAATCGCTTTGGTCTTTTGACTCAATCCAATCGCCGTCGGTGAATATACTACACAGGCTCCCCAGCTTCCGTTCCTGCCATGGCTCGGTGAAGCCGGCGAAGCGGATTTGTGGGGTGGTGCTGCCACGCGTGGGGAACATTTTTTGCAGCATGGCCTTTTTGACATTTTGCAACTTCACCAACTTCCGCCGCTGCAGCGCAATGAGACTATCGAGATTTTGAAAATAGCTGCCAATTTTTTCCTGTTCAGCAATGAGTGGAACAGATACAGCAATCTCCATCACTTTGTTTTTAGATATATTAAACCGTGAAATTCCTTGGGCTAAGAATGCTATGTCACTTCGCACTGAAGGAGCGCGAAGCATGTGGGCAAGGTAGAAGCTATCAAATTTTTCTATAGGCCTGTAACCGAAACAGAAACTGTTTAGGTACGTGTTCGGTTTGTTTTCTAGCCAAACAGATGACATCCCGACTTCTTCTGGAGTTTCTGAAGATACCGTAAAAAAAACATCGCCAGATTTTACCTCGTTTTGTTTCGCATCAACTTCAACTGATTCTACTAATTGTGGGTTCGCTATCGCATTTGAAAGAACATTCATATACGTCACATACTTTGCACTACCGTGACCAAAATCTCTCTTTGACTTCCCCGACAATCCAGTGTAGGCCTGTCCGACATTGC
>JBGAWL010000078.1:0-2057 GCA_044227625.1 Saccharimonadales bacterium (SeqCode)
CCGCTGGCTTCTTCGGCTCCTGCGCATTTTTCCTCTCCAGTACTCACTCGCCGTACCCCGGTACGGCTCCCTCTGTGCTTCAAGGAGAAAATGCACATGAGCTCAAAGTGCGAAACTCGTGTGGTAAAGGCAGTATACTTTTAGAAGTATGTCCCATTCACATATACCATCTGACTCGAAACCGTTGAAGCCAGTCGTTTCTGATACATCTGCGCGTGGCTCGGTTGCTGACCGGCTTGGGACCTATATCAGCAAAAGGGTGCTTGCGGCATTTGTTTTGTTTGGACTAATGAGCTTTGGGTTTTTATGGTTAGCTCATGAAGTGCGCGGCAACGATACCCTCATCTTTGATGAATGGGTTCTGTGGCACATACACGCTATGTCTAGGCCAGGGCTTAACACTTTTGTGAGAGCCTTCACGGAGCTAGGAGGAGTGCTTTTTGTGCCAGCAATCACGCTATTCGTTGTATGGTATTTTGTGAAGCAATACAGTTTGAGCCATGGACTGTTAATCCTATTTGGGGTTGGTGGGTCGTCGCTACTAAATCTCGTCTTAAAATCTTACTTTTCGCGAGCCCGCCCCGAACTGTGGGACAGAATTGTCGTTGAGCACAGTTTTTCGTTTCCGAGCGGTCATGCCATGGCTAGTGCTGCCCTGACGGCGAGTGTGGTTGCAGCACTGTGGTACACGCGCCATAGAAACCGGGCAATTTCACTTGGGATTGTGTATATAACAGGGATAGCGTTCACCCGGATGTACTTGGGAGTGCATTACCCAACCGATATCTTGGCGGGGTGGGCAGTAAGCATTGCTTGGGTATGTGTGGTGTTCGCGGTGTTTGCTCGTTCGCCGCAGCATACGCCTGTAACCGAAGCGAACGCTCGTGACACCTAAACAATACAGCGCAATTTTTTGTGGTGGCAACGAACGAAAACTTTTTGACCAGAAAGAATGGTGTACACTTCTCCGTCGAGCTGAATGTGCATGTTTCGCAGCGCCGTAAAGGTAAACTTTTCGGCTTGAGGTGTCTTTTCAATTTTATTGGCGGTCGCGCGAAACAGATGGCGGAAAAGGCTGTACAACGAATTGCTGCGGACGCGAGTGATTTCAAATCGACCATCGTCGATGTGGGCATCGTTCGACAGCGTTAGGTATTTGGACATGCGGCCCGAGTTACTAAACACGACGTTTGTATAGCTTCTCACCCGCCGACCGACGCGGATTTTTACTTCTGGTATGGCAAAGATGTTTTTTACCACGAGCCACTTCTCTTGCAGCTTATTCGGGCGTTGTTTCGTAAGCTCTTTACCGATGTGCGGCGTGAGCCCAAGCCCTACGTACGAGTGTGCATAGTGAGACCAATCTGGTGTGCTGACTGAGAGTACATCGATATAGTCGGCGCGCCCACGCGCAATCCGTTGTGCGGCGTCGCCGTGGTGTACGAAGTGAAAATGGTCGTTGGCATTGCCAGATGGTAGTACGCCCGTAATCACTCTTGGGTTTTTGGAACTAAGTACGCCGTTTATAACTTCGTGGTAGCCGCCATCGCCGCTACTCGAAATAACCATGCAGTGAGGGTCCTTGCTAGCAAGTTCTTTGGCGAGGTCAGTGGCGTGTCCGGCGTGCTTTGTGGCTTTGAGAGTACACCGAATGTTGTTGGCTTTAAGTGACTGCTTTAAGCTTTTCGCGTTCACTAGGCCGTCCCCGGTACTGTTGGGGTTATAAATAACGTACACCTGACTAATTGCACTCATGTCGACGCTGTTGCCGCTTGTTGCTTGCGGAGGCGCTTGTTTTCCTCGCGCAGGGTGTGCAGCTCGGTGACGTCGCGCGACATCGACAGTATCCATTCTACGTCACTGTGGTCGCTTTTGAGCGGGACAATAGTAACTTGCCACCATTTTGGGGTCCCTTTGAATGTAGGGCAGAACCCTTCAAAATAACCAAGTTTGCCTTTGGTGGCGCGCTGAAATGCTTCCCGAGCGCGTTCGCCAAATTCACCCTGCCAGAAACTCAGCCAATCTTTACCCAATACGTCGGCCGGGTTGTCGATTTC
>JBGAWL010000007.1:0-41401 GCA_044227625.1 Saccharimonadales bacterium (SeqCode)
GACCGAATTGTTGCAACCGATGTCACTTCGGTGAGTTTGCGGTATTTTTCGCGGTCTGGGAACGTAATTGACTGGACATCTATAATCGACCCTATTACTGGCGCATATATCGGCCCCGACTACCCCTCCGTAGAGGTTGTTGAGCTTACGATTAACCTTGGTCGGGAAGCAATCATTAACGGGGCACAGGACACAAGCAACCAAACCATTGTGCGCGTCGCACTGAGGAACGGATAAAAAGCATGCAGAAAAATTTCCACGAAAAGGGCTCAATTCTTGTAACCATCTTGGTTATTACCATGTTTTTGTCCAGTGTCTTGTTTGGGCTTATGCTACTCGCCAACTCTAACCTCTATAGAGCACGAGGAAGAATTCTACTGTTACAGGCCCAATATTCTGCCGAATCTGGCGCCGATGCTGCCATAGCCACCCTAAACAGCGGGAATACCGCTTACGCTGGAACATCGAGTGACGTAACCGTCCTAAGCGGCAGCCAGTACCGCTCAACCTACTCTACTACGGTCACCGCGGGCAGTAGCGCAAAGGAGAAAATTATTGTCGCGACCGGCAAAGTGTATAGCCCAAAGGGAGCAACGAGCCCAAAATTCACCCGCAAAATTCGTGTGACAGCCCAGCGCTCCTCAACAACAACCGCATCATCCGTTGTCAGCCGTAACATTGTAGATATAGCAAGCGGCGTAAAGAAGCTGACGGCCCGCGATATTTATGCCAACGGGTACATTGTGCTTAACAAAAACACAACTGAGCTCATTGCAGAAAATATAACTGTTGCGGGCAAAAATACAAGCGCACTCAACTGCTCCATTAGTGGCGCAGGTAAACTACTGAAACCAGCGTCGTTTAGTAACCCAGTCCAGACCAAAACAAAACTGACGCTTGCCTTCAACAACTGTATTACTCCCCCCGGAAACACTTCAAATGCGGATTTCGACGTGCTCGTGAATAACACGAATGTCACCCCTATACAGTCAACCTATATTCCCTGGAATCAATTCATGGACACATCCTACCAAAACTCACCGAGTGGCTGCAGCGACTGGACAACCGGTGCCTCGCCCCGAAGCATCCCCAGCACCGGAAACGCCAAAAAAACTCACTATCCAGACAGTGGCAGCAATGTTAGCGCCAGCTGTGGCACATCGGGGAATCTTGCTCTCGGTTCTAATACCTACGTCATAAAAGACCACGTGCATGTTCGAGCAAACCTTTGTGGCGCAAGTGCATGCACGCCAACGTTTGAAAATCCTGACGCGTCGATAAAATTTGTTTTCGTAGAGGGAACCATTAACTTCGACGCCGTCAAAACAACAAGCGCAAGTGGCCCCCTTGTTTTCATAACGTACGGTGCTGACCCCGCCTCAAAGGCCGGTGTTTGTCCATATGGCGGATCATTATTTCTCGGGCAAGCCGGTAGCAGTGATACGGACGCACCCAAAATATATTTTATGGCAATGAACGGCCTCTGTATTGACAAGACAAAGTTTGATAATTCGCCAGCCCTTGGCGGCATAAGCGGCAAAAACATATACGTCGCGTCTAACCCAAGCACCCCGCGCGACCTCGCCCTCGACCCGACCTTCCCTGTTGACCAAATTCCAGTAGACTTGGCATGGCGGCAAGCGGCCTATGAACGGTTGTAGTATGGTATTATAGGATAAAGAAATACTTATGTTTAACGAGTGGGCAGCATGAAAAAAACACACCCAATCCCCTATCTGTTTGAGGACAAGCCGCTGTTCGGCATGGACATAGGCCACAATAACGTGCGAATTATACAGTTGCAGGAGACGAAACGTAAGCCACGGGTTGTTGGGTATGGCGAAATAAACTTCGACGCCAGCCTTATCGAGGAGGGTGTCATTGTCAAGCCAGAGGAACTTGCTGCAGATATACAGAAGCTTTTCAAGCACAGCCTCGTTGGCGACATTACCACCAAGCGCGTGGCTATGAGCGTACCCATCGCAAGAGCGTTTACCCGGTCTGTTGAGCTTCCGAAGCTTAGCGAAAAAGAAGTGATTGCTGCCGTACAAACAGAGGTAGAACAATACATTCCGGCTGCAGCGGAAAGTTTGTACATTGACTATTCGACCGTACAATCCAGTAAGGACAAATGGACAACGTTTATCGTCGCCATGCCCCGACGAATCGTTGATTCGTATCTTTTGGTTGCCCGTTTGCTTGGGCTTGAACCCGTTATTATGCAAACATCGAGCGGAGCAGGCGCAAATCTGTTCTCGCACGACAAACAGGGCGATTTGCCGAGTGTCCTCGTAGACTTCGGGAGTGACAGCGCCGATATCACCGTTTACGACAAGAACCCCATCGTAAGTGGCACTGTTGCGTGCGGTGGCGAGGACATTACAAAGCTTATTGCGAAAGAACTAGAAGTAAATGTCCGCGAAGCAACCATTATAAAAACAAAGTACGGCCTAAGCTACAGCAAAAAGCAAAAGCAAATTGAGGCCGCACTAGAAAATAATTTGTCAACGCTGGTGAAAGAAATCCAGCGGAGCGTGCGCTACTACGAAGAACGCTCAAAGAGTAAACAGCGTATTGCGCAGGTTGTTGTAATGGGTGGCGGCGCAAACATGCCTGGTCTTGCCGATTATCTTACCAGCACACTACGCATTCCGGTGCGAGCTTTTGACCCAACTCATTTTATTGAATTCGGTCGCTTGCAGCCCTTTAACCAGTCGGAGCGCATGTCATACGTTTCTGCGGCGGGCCTGAGTATACTGGAACCGCAGGAGGCGTTCTAGTGATAAACCTCCTGCCACCGCCACTTAAACAAGCCTACCGGTATGGCCGTATTAACAGGCACTTAACCCGCTGGATATCCGTGCTTATTTTTAGTATCATCGGCGTTATTGTCATTACTGGAGTCGGCTACATTTACCTCAACCAAACGACAGAAAACTACAAAAAGCAAGTCGCGGCTGCAAACGCCCATCTTGCTGCCCAGAACCTTTCCGCTGTACAGCAAGAAGTCAAGGACATATCCAACAACCTGAAACTTGTGGTAGATGTGCTTTCCAAGCAGGTCCTTTTCTCTGAGCTCCTCACCCAGATAACAACCCTACTTCCGAGCGAAACAAACTTGACTGGACTATCAATATCGCAAGCTCAAGGCGCAATAGATATAACTGGAGCCGCCAAGACATACGGCGCTGCCACGCAAATGCAGGTAAACTTGAGCGATCCCAACAATGGAGTGTTCAGTAAGGCAGACATAGTCAGTATTAACTGTTCCGGTTCTACGGCCTACCCGTGCACCGTGGTACTACGCGCGCTTTTTTCGAACAGCAGTTCCTATATGCTCATAAATAATGGCAAGGGAGCTTCAGGTGGACAATAAGAAGCTCAGTCTTATCCTTTCAGGGGTAGCTAGCCTACTTGGCATAGGACTATTCGCCTCTGTTTTCTTTGCAAATAAACTGCTCAGCACAAAATCTGTAGAGCTTAGTAAGCTAAAGGCACAAAGTCAGGTTACCGATGAACTACAGATATCACTTCGAAAAAACAGAGCAGATATCGCAAAATACACGAGTCTTAACAAAATCGCAAAGACAGTCGTGCCGCAAGACAAAAACCAGGCACAAACTGTTAGCGAAATAGTAAAGATAGCGAATGACAGTGGCATCACAAAGCTCACCTCTATCACCTTCCCTGCCTCTACCTTAGGTGGCACGGGGGCGGCAAAGGCACAGGCCTCTTTAACACAAGTTACACCCGTAAAGGGCATCGCCGGCGTATATCTTCTGCCCATAACCATTACGCAAGACTCGAACAACACCGTACGCTACGCGCAGTTTATTACCTTTTTGCAAAAGTTAGAGAACAATCGTCGCACCGCGCAAGTTAGCTCCATAAGCATCACCCCAGACGGTAAAAACCCGAATAACATTTCATTTACCCTTATTGTAAACGAGTACATAAAGCCATGAGCACATCTATTGACACCGATCAGTTAAATAAGCAGGTACACAAGCTACTTACTTCATTCCTGAAACACATGGCAATTCTGTTTTTCCTCGTATTAACTGCTCTGTATGGTTTTCTTGTTTGGCGTATAAATGTACTCAGTAGTGCTCAACCAAGTCAGGAAGACATTTCATCGGCTACACAAAATGTGCCAAAGCCAAAAATATCCCAAGATGTGGTACAAAAACTACAAGGTCTTCAAGACAATAGCGTGCGCGTTCAGGCCATTTTTAACGAAGCCCGCCAAAACCCGTTCCAAGAATAGTATTGCTACGCTGGATTTTCTTTATCGGTCTGAACCTGTGCTAGTTCCGTTTGTTCCTGCGCCCTTGCCTGATATTGTTGGAAATCTAGGAATTTCTGGTATTCTGTTGCATCCACCGTAACACTGTGTGCTTGTTGTCCGTCTTTTCGGATAGAGGTTGGGAGTCGACCACTCTCGAGCGCAGCAATAAAGTTTTCGTGTGCTTCTATGAGTACTTTTGCAGCCGCATCGGGGCTAGGTACGGCCGAAAACGTGTAGTTCGCCTGTTCGCCAGGCGTTTCTATGGTGACAGCTCCAAACCCAAGCAGTGAACCGAAAAAGTCTTTGCGTACTGACACGTCTGCCACGTGCTGTAAACTCAGCTGCGATACTTTACTGCCAAATAAGCTTGGTTGTAGCACCTGTAGTACTGCTTCATCGGTTACAACCAACTGCTCTTGTGATTTTAGCCACGCCGGTATGGTTGTTGCTATTGCCGCCAGGGCACTGAAAAATCCCGCACCGGCAAGCACAACAGACCGGTATTGACTCGTGACTGTTTCTGAACTGCCTGCTGGTGCCGTAAATGCAACCGCCGCCGCCATAATAGCAACCACCGCAAAAAAGCCAATGAGCCAAATCGAGACATACACGAACCAATGGTGCCGAAACACGCCCAAGATTTCTTCGTCCGCGCCAATAGGAAGACGTTTGTGGAGGCGTTCATTTAGTTTTGAGTCTATTGCCATAGTGCGTATTATACCAAACTAGTCTGGGATGAGCCTTTTTCCTCTGTTGGTTTCACCCCGAGGTGGCTATATGCCTTATGTGTCACCTTACGGCCGCGTGGGGTTCTTTCCAGTAGTCCTATCTGCAGCAGATATGGCTCTATGAAGTCTTCTATGGTGCTGCGTTCTTCGGCCGTCATGGCGGCAATGGTTTCCACGCCCACAGGACCACCGGCGTAATTTTCTATTATAGCCGATAGAATCATGCGGTCAGCCGGGTCAAGCCCGAGCCCATCAATCTCAAGCAGTTCGAGAGCTTTGGTGCTGATTTCGGTGTCGACAATTCCGTCGCCGTTTACATCGGCATAGTCACGGACACGTTTGAGCAAACGATTTGCTATACGCGGTGTCAGGCGGCTTCTTTCTGCCAGCTTTAGTGCCGCTGTTTTGTCAATCTTAACCCCGAGTATGCCTGATGCCCTCTGTATAATGGCCTGAATTTCACTTGGCGTATAAAATTCCAGCCGGTGGACATGCCCAAACCTGTCGCGCAGCGGTGCCGCCAGTGCGCCTGTGCGCGTCGTGGCGCCGATGAGCGTAAACTGGGGCAAATCAAGCCGCAGCGAGCGCGCACTTGGGCCTTTACCAAGCATAATGTCGAGTTTGTAATCTTCCATGGCGCTGTACAGCACTTCTTCGACCGTACGGTGCAGCCGGTGAATTTCATCTATAAACAGGATATCGCCGTCCTGAAGGTTCGTAAGCAAACTCGCCAAGTCACCCGCCCGCTCTATGGCCGGGCCAGAGGTAATGCGGATTTGCGCGCCCATTTCGTTCGCTATTACGCTCGCCATGGTAGTCTTACCCAGCCCCGGCGGGCCGTACAGCAGCACATGGTCAAGCGGCTCCCCGCGCTTTTTGGCTGCCGCTATTGCCAGCTGAATGTTCTTCTTCAACCGCTCTTGCCCAATGTAGTTAGCAAAGTCGTGCGGACGCAGTTTTAGCTCAAACTCAACCTCATCAGTCGAGTCATCATCCACCGCTGTCGTATTTACAATCCGCTCAATCGCCATAATACCCTACATTATGGCACATGTGTGGGATCCCAGCACGTACGGAGGTTCTGGTCGAGGGCGGCGAGGCGCTTCATGTCTTCTTCATCGAGCTGGAAGTCGAAGATATCTACGTTCTGCTGTACTCGTTCCGGTGTGACAGATTTTGGTAACACCACGAAGCCTTTGTCCACACACCAGCGCAACATAATCTGTGCGTAACTTTTGTGATGTTTCTGTGCGATTGCGATGATGGTGGGGTCGTCCATCTTTTTGCCGTGGGCAAGCGGGCTATAGGCTTCCACGACTATGCCGTGTTCGCGGCAGTATTCAAGCAGCTCAGGCTGCTGCAAAAACACATGCAATTCCACTTGGTTGACCACTGGCATCTCTGTTGCATACAACTTCATTTCCTCTAGGTGTTTTATGGTGTAGTTGCTAACACCAATGCTTTTTGCACCACCTTCTGCCTTAATATTCTCGAGTTCAAGCCACGCCTTTTTGCGCCCCAACGTAACCGGGAAATGTAGCAGCAGTAAATCAACGTAATCGGTTTGTAGCTTCTTTAGGGAGCCGACAAAACTGCGTGCCGTAAGCCCTAGGGCAATCCGTTCGACACTTATTTTTGTCGTAATCCAAACTGCCTCGCGAGCCAGTCCAGTGCTGTTCAGCGCGTCGCCAAGAGCTTCCTCGTTACCGTAAATTTGTGCCGTATCGAAATGCAGGTAGCCCGCCTCAGTAGCAGCGGCAAAAGATGTTTGAAACTCGTCTTCTTTCCCCACGCGCCATAGCCCCAACCCCACTTGCGGGATTTCATTGCCGTCCGATAGCTTTAGACTCGGTATACTCATAGCTATTTCCTATTGATGATTATTTCGCTGACTTCCATATTTTTGGGAAGTTCCAGAAGCTGCTTGAGGCATTTGGCTACTTCATGGGGGTCCATAAAGCCAGACGTATCCATTTGTTCGCCGCCTTTCTCAAACATGCCAGTCTTCATACCGCCGGGGCAAAAACTTATAACACGGCACGGCGTATGTTTCAGTTCAGCCTGCAGCCCCAGTGTAAAACCACGCTGCGCCCATTTCGACGCCCCGTACACAAACTCATTTGTGGGTTTTGTACCAGTGGTTGAAACCACACTCACAATATCAGTACCATCACGTTTTATAAGCTCTATGAGCCGAGAAACAAGCTCTATGTTCGAAGCCACATTTATCTCAAACGTTTTTCGCACTACGGCCGGGTCAATCTGCCCAAGTTCTTGTACGGTAAAATGCCCGGCGCAAAGAATGAGTGCCTCCATAGGTTCTTCAGTCTGCTGAATTTCTGCGACTATCTTGGCAACGTCGTTTGGCTCGCTAAGGTCACCCAAGAAGTTATACTCGGCAACATCACACGTCCGACGAGATACGTTTGCAACCGTCTGACCCTCAAGCGCATACAGCTTTGCAATTTCCCTCCCCAGCCCATCGCTTGCACCGGTAATAACTATCATAGCGACCTCCATTGGTGCCTTAAACATGCCTCATAAAAAGACGATGAGATCTGATGTGAGCTTTCAAGGAGTTGGTGCATTAACAGGCTCATTTCAAAGTAAATCCCGCATCGACGTAAACAACTTGGCCTGTCATGGCATCATTTTGGGCTAGGAAAACAAAAGCGTCTGCTATTTCTTCCTGCGTAACCCACCTTTTAAGATATGTGCTCTCAATAAAACCATCAATCATCTCCTTAGGCATAGAATTATAGGTTCGTGTTTTTACAAAACCTGGTGCCACCGCATTCACTTGAATGTTTGGGGCAACCATTTTGGCAAAGCTTTTGGTAAAACTATTGACCGCGGCTTTCATAGCAGCATACACCGGAGCGCGTCCACCACTTTCCCATCCCCTTATTGAGCTGGTGTTCAGTATTTTTCCATGTCCTTGTTCCTGCATAATCAAAGCCGCCTGCTGAGAACACATGAATACACTCGTAATATCTGTCTGAATCATTTCCTGAAAATCATCATACGAAGCTTCCATGAATGGTCGTCTATCTGTACCTATGGCGGCGTTGTTGATAAGAATGTCTACCGTACCGAACTTATCGATGGTTTCTTTAAAAAGACGCTCCACGTCGTCTTCTATACTTACGTCTGCCTGTAGCAGCAGGCTGTCCTCTGTTATTTCCTTCACCTTCGCCAAAGTTTCTTCGCCACCTGCTCTATTCGCACGATAATTAATGACCACCTTGCAACCCTCCTCGGCAAAGCGAACTGCGGTAGCCCGGCCTATGCCGCTCGATGAGCCAGTTATCAATACGACCCTGTCTTTCAATATCATGCAGAAACTCCCTTCAGCGCCAACTTTATGCGTTCCTCGATAGGCAATGATCCTTCAATTTTTTGCAGGGCGATTGCTGCGTCCTGCGGGGAGTAACCGAGTGATACAAGCGCCTCCACGGCTTCGTCCTGCGTGTTCACACCGGGGCGATACACCACATCTTCAGCCGACGCACCAGGGGCTAAGCCAACTTTATCGCGCAGCTCGACCACAATCTGCTCTGCTGCGCGCTTACCAACGCCCTTGGCGCTTTGCAGCAACTTTACGTCACCAGCTGCAATGGCACCTCGTACCGTGGCTGCAGACCCGAGGTCTAACACGGCCATCGCAACCTTTGGCCCCACGTTTTTTACACCAAGCAACTGTTCAAACAACTCTTTTGTTCCCTGCTCGCTAAACCCAAACAGGTCATAGCCCTGCTCGCGAATATGTTCGTACACGTAAAACTTTGCTTCTCTGCCATCTGCCGAACGGCCAAAGTCTTCGCTCGTCACGCTCAGCCCATACCCCACGCCTCCTACATCGAGCACCAACCCAACCACCGTCTTTTCCACCACCCCACGCAAGCTCACTATCATCCTCCCATTATCCCACACTTCCCCTGCGTCAAGGACGGACCCTGACGCACACAAAAAGCGAACATGCACAAGCCGCTCCTGCTTGCGTCAGGGTCCGTCCTTGACGCATACTGTGGGCATGCCTGGAAAAAACATCATCAAGCAATACGCTCCAGAGAGCTACTACCACTTGTATACAAGAGGCGTAAACAAAAACATTACCTTCGACGGAGAGGCTGACTTCACTGTTTTCATTGGATTACTCAAACGCTATCTCTCACCAAAACCTAGCAAAAGCAGTACTCGGCACGTATACCCATCTTTCGTCGGTCGTCTTGAATTGCTTGCGTACGCTCTCATGCCAAACCACATACATCTTTTTGTGTATCAGCACGACCAATATGCCATACGTGACTTCATGCGGGCGCTACTCACCAGCTACTGCATGCAGTACAACAAAGTCCACAAAAGAGTCGGCCCGCTTTTCCAGAGTCGCTACCGTGCCAGTTTGATAGGAGACGACGCCTACCTCCAGCATATTTCACGCTACATCCACCTAAACCCGCACGACTGGAGAGAATCGGACAAAACGAGCCTTGATTTTTATCTCGGCAAAAGACATGCTGATTGGATTAGTACAAAGCGAATTATGGAGTATTTTTCGTCATCTGAAAACTATTTAGATTTTCTAGAAGATTATGAGGATGTCAAAAAAATGTACGATGAAATCAAGTGGGATCTCGCCACCATAGAAGACCCAGACCCAGAATCACCGTACGAACGGCATCTGCGTCAAGGACGGACCCTGACGCAGTAGAAGGCGTTGCGTCAGGGTCCGTCCTTGACGCAGAAGTTATGTGATTTTGCGGGATTGGGCGTGGGTGAGGGCGGCAGCGAGGGCGTCGGCGCAGTCATCGGGCTTCGGCACTTCAGCAAGTCCGAGGTGTATGCGTACCATTTCTTGAATTTGTTTTTTGTCAGCCCGACCATAGCCGGTAATGGCCATTTTTATCTGAAGTGGCGTGTATTCTGCTATTTCAAGATTGTTTTGACTGCCGCATAGCAACACGACACCCCTGGCCTGTGCTACCGTCATTGCAGTCGTGACATTGCGCGCAAAAAAGAGTTTCTCCACTGCCATATGTGTGGGTTTTGTCTGCGTAATGATGTCTGTTAGCTCATCATATATCGTCTGCAAACGCACCACGTCGTCTTCGTGTGCAGGCGTACGAATTACGCCGGCATCAACTAGCCGTGTTTTGCCGTTCGTAACGTCAATAACCCCAAACCCAAGTATGCCGGTTCCCGGGTCAATCCCCAGTATTCTCATTCGCTTTCACCTGGGATTCGGTTTTCTTCTCTGTTACCTTCACTTCGACTGGTTTTTTTTGCGGTCGGTAAAATATGGTCACAGGGGCAAGAAGCGCCGCTACAAGGCCAAGCCAAAATACCACGTTTACGACCGCATAGAATATGCTAAACCGCTGAATATCATAGGTTGCACTTTCATAATTCCCCCGTGCGTACGACACAACCTCTTTCTCGGCAACGGTCGCCGGGAAGCCATACCATTTACGCGTAAACTTCGCCGCGTCTTGTGTGCTAACCTGGTTCGTCGCCTCACCGTAGTAAAACCCTTTCGGAACATCAACCTGCCGTTGGCGTACAGGCACGAATGCTAATACTACAGATGTTATTGCCACAAGCGCCAAAAAACTTAGAAAAATAATTGTCGCCCGTTTGAACTCTTTCATACCAGCATAGTAGCACGTCACCCAGCCCAAAAACAGTGACTACGCGTGCATGTCTGGCAGAGCTGATGCTCGAATAATATGTAGCATCTTTTCGTGAACAATTTCGTTGCATGACACAAGTAGGCCATTTGCAAATTCATCATATCGACGAGGACTACCAAATATGTCACTCGCAACTCCACCTGCCTCACTCACGAGAAGTGAAACTGCGGCGCTATCCCAAGGCGAGCCATACAGTAAGAACCCGGCTGCAAAATTACCTTTTGCAACTTGCCTTGCTCCGTACACGGCCGAAATAAAGTTGAACCCGCGCACATCAGCTGCATTCAGCCCTATGACGATATCTCCGATAGAAACGGTTGGCTTGATACCCCAAAGTCCACTTCCCTGCATCACATACTGACCAGCTAAATCTTTCGTCTGGCTTGTACGAAGCGTTTTCTCGCCACAGAAAGCGCCACCATCCTTTGTTGCAAACATAAGTTCATCAAGATAAGGGTCATACGTTACCGACACATACGGTTGCCCGTTCTGCCGGTCGACCAATGCAAGCGAAAATGTACTCACCGGAATACCGCAGCTAAACGGACTGGTACCATCTATGGGGTCAACAACCCAGAGAAGCTCGCGTTTCGGTTCATAAGATGCTTCTTCACCAAGCACACCGTACGAGGGAAATTCACTCTTTACGCGCTCGATGACAAGTTCGTTAATTTGAGTATCGGCAACCGTGAGTGGTGTTAAGTCTTGTTTTTGTATAATGGCAAGCTCGCTGGAACGAAAATAATGGCGCATGATCTCACCTGCCTCAAGTGCTAATGACTTTGCAAATTGAAGTTCTTTTTCGTATGCCACCAGACTACCCCAGCAGGCCTTCGGCGATGTCGAAATTGACGTGTGTATTTGCGACATCGTCGCAATCATCGAGTGCGTCCATGAGGCGCATAATTTTGCCAGCAGTGTCGGCATCGGTAACGTCTACGGTGTTGTTTGGCACATAGGTTAGTTCTGCCTCGGTAATTTCGTAGCCGCGGGCCTTTAGTGCGTCACGCACCCGTGCTAGCTCCGTTGCGGCAGTGTACACCTCGCTCAGCTCACCGTCTTCCTGCACATCTTCTGCGCCTGCGTCGAGCGCTCCCAACATGAACTCATCGCCCTTAGCTTTCACCACAATCAGCCCCTTGCGCGTAAACTGAAATGCCACCGCGCCCTTTTCGGCAATATTGCCGCCGTGCTTACTAAACGCCAGGCGTACTTCCGGATAGGTGCGATTGATGTTGTCGGTTGCTACCTCGACCAATATGGCAACACCACCGGGGCCGTAACCTTCGTAAAGCACTTCTTGCAGCTCTGCCGCAGACTTGTCTTTTATGCGGTCGATTGCCCGCTGGATGTTAGCATGCGGCATATTTGCCATTTTGGCTTTGTCTATGGCGAGGCGCAGAGCAAAATTGGTTTCTGGGTCAGTGCCGCTCCGGGCCGCTATGGCTATGGCGTTGCCAAGTTTGGTAAACACCGCACCGCGCGCCGCATCTTTGGCGCCTTTTTCTCGTTTTATGGTAGACCACTTGCTATGTCCAGACATACAAAAACTACTCCATTTCTATCTGTTAGCGTACCATGTTTTAAGCCAAATAGCCAGTGCGGCAAGACAAAAACGCCCTCTTTCCTGTTACCACGCTTAGCCTCACCCTGGTGACGTATGTTTGAGTTCGAGACTGTCGAACTCATCACCCCTGTCTGTGTGGAACAGCCTGTCACAGTCAACAATGTAGGTAAATTTTTGGTAGTCAATGAGTTCTTTTGCTTTGAGCTTATGCAGTTCAACCGCCGCTGTTTCTCGCGTAATTCCAACCATCTCCGCTATGTCCTGATGACTCAGCCGTAATCCTATTTTGCAGCGACCGTCATCTTGCTTTTCACCAAAACGCGTGACGAGGTACTGAAGTATGTAAATGAGCTTATCCTGCGCATATGAGTGCTCCAAGGCATAGACGTGCATGGTTGCAGCAACGTAGTGAGACATGTAGTTTTGGAAAATCTGCTCCTTTAGCTCTAGGTTTGTGGCGAGAGCATGTTCGTAGTCTTCTTTGCTTACCGCCAGCACCGTGCAGTCAGTCAGCGCCTCAAAATAGTAGATGCACTGCTGTGACTTACCAAAAACCCACGACATGGGAAACACATCGCCAGCCGTAAGAATGGTGACCGTGCGCTGGTCTCCGTCGCCCGTAATACCATAGACCTTCACAATGCCACTGCGCAGCACCATGACACTTGCGGGTACTTCACCCTGAAACAGGATGGTACGTTTTTTGGGGTAGTGGCGGGTTACTCCCACTGGCTCGAGAACTGATAGTTTGCCGTACTGTTTTCGTTCATCCATTGTCTTATTTATAGCATTAATACCGTGTCGTGGCTAGCTCGGTAAACCATATCCGCTTCTTTTTACGTAACAGATAAATGACCGTGATTATGAGTGCATAACAGAGCGTCATGTCAACGACACTTAGGTACGAGTGGGTACGAAACACATGGGGTGTTTGCGAAAGCAGGACAGTTACGTCAAGCATGTAGGTAAGCAGCAGTTGTGCTGGCAGCGCCGCCCAGCCCGCAGCAAGAGGAACGAGCATACCCGCTAGCCCGGCTATAAAACTCAAAAGCATTGCTATGGGAATAAACAGCGCGACGAGCATATTGGCCAGCAACCCCACCAGTGAAACCTGGCCAAATATAAACATAACAAGCGGTATGGTCATGGCTTCTGCTGCCAGTGTTTCTACCGCCATGCTTGCAAGAAGCGGAGGTTGCTTTTTTGGGAAAAGCCGGTGCAGAACCGTAGGCGCAACGACCAGTATGCCGAAAAATGCCAGCATAGACAGCCACCAGCCAATATCACTCCAGATATACACGGGGGTTGCATATGCTGTTAGTGCTGCAGCCAGCAAAATCAGCACCATCGGTCGAACCGGTCGACCATAATACCACGCGGCAAGCGCTAAACCACTTACTACTGCCGCGCGAACTATGCTCGCACTGGCACCAGTCACCAGCATAAAAAATCCTACCAACAACAGCGCCACTAAAACCATGAGTTGCTTTGAACGTTTTTCAAGCAAGCGTTTCGAGGCATTGAGCAGTATAGTCAAGTTATAACCACTGACTGCAATAATATGCGTTAGCCCAACCATGAGGAATGCCTGCGAAATAGCAAATGGCAGTGTACTCCTCTGCCCTATTAGCAGGCCACTACCAAATGATGCCGCTGGTTCTGGCAGGGCAGTTTGCATGCCGGCTACGAAACTACGCCTAAAATTATCCGCCCACGTCTGTTCGCTGGCAATACGCTGTATTTTTGTGTAGCTCATAGTGGCCTGCTTGCCACCGCGCGTAGGGTACAGCTTGCCACTAACCTCCACTACATCGCCTCTATACACCGCAAACTCGCCGAAACCACTAACCTTTATGGTGCCCGGAGCCGAAACCGCCATGGGCGATACAAACTGAACCCGTTTGACCTCAAAACTCAATTGCCCGCTCACACCATACACGGCGTCTTGACTGACTTTTGCGCGGAGCGTTACTTGCTGACGGGCGAAGTCTTGGTAGGGCTGTAGCGCTCGTAAATACACTGTTCCGCGCCACAAACCCAGACTAAGGCCAAACAGAGCAAGTAAAATGAAGTGAAATACGGGCTTTTTTACCCCTGTTAGTGCCAACACTCCAAGTAAAATGACAAACCAGCCCGGCAAAACTAAGTGTAACCGCGCCAGCAACAAGCCAGCCAAAAAACTCCCACACAACACGAGGACCTTATCTGTCCGCTTTATCCGGAACGTAGGAACTCTAAACCACCGCTTCATTTTTCCAGCGTACCACCGAAGACAGGGCTAACCATGAGCGAAATTGTATTACTAACGAGCGCAGGCAAACGCAAGCCACGAAATGGCTATGGCAGACATGGTAGCAATTATGCCGAGCAAAAGAAGCATAAAAAACAGTATGTATTTGGGTGCTTTCGGCATATGGCTGCGCATTATTTTTTTCAGCAAAATGATTAGAACTATCCATGCCGCAACTATTCCAGCGTATATGAAAAACTGTTTCATACTTTTGTTTGGATCACATTCTCCGGTACCGAAAAAAGCTATATTATGATTCATAATCACATCATACCCCTATTCAAACAATCTAGTGTTGCGTTCGTAGCGGAGGTGGGCAAATATTTTCAGCAGCTTTAGCAGGCGAAGCAGTCGAATAGCGCGCAAAATTTCAAATGAGGCAGTCGGTACAGGTACTGCGGCGATAAGGTAAAACCAGTAGTGACGAACATAGCGTGCTCTGTCACGCGCGTAGTGCCACTCAAACAAAAACTCAGCGAGAAAAATAACCCCAACCACAACATCAAACCACTCAACCGCAAGAAGTTGTTGGTGACTAAGCGTCTCGAAATGCTCAAGCGCCAAAAAGCAAAAGCTGAGCGCAACCAGCGTGAACATGACGGCTTCTTTCACCGCGAGAAACCGCCGGAGTTTTTTAAGCTGTTTGCGACTATGCATCGTGCTTATGAGTATAGCCCAATAAATACCCCATACAAGCTGGGGGGTATTTATTTCGAGGGCCCAGTGAGACCTCGCCTTTGGCTCGCGCACTTTGCAGTCCTCGGAGTAAACTCCTGCGGGCTGCTCCGCTGGCGTCGAACTTCATGACTACGATTTGCTAGCGCAAATCTGTCGTGAGTTCAAGCTCGCTGAAACCTTACCATACAAAAAGCTCCCACGGAGGGAGCTTTTTGTATGGAGGGCCCAGTGAGACTCGAACTCACGACACGAGGCTTAAAAGGCCTCTGCTCTACCGGCTGAGCTATGGGCCCTCGTCGGAGGTAATGAGACAAACCTGCGGTTTTTCTCATCGCGCCGGCAAAAAGACGTGACTTTTTGTCGGGCTGCTCTTTTCCCTGAAGCATCAATCATGTATACAGGGAAATTAACTCCTTACATTATCGATATTTTGAGTAAAAAGTCAATGATGTGTTCGCGAAATGCAGCGCGAAAATTACTTATTAATTACTAATTTTAAATTTAATATTTTATATTTTTATTATAAGTATTATAATTTTTAGTATAAAAGGAGGAATATTTATGCCTAATGATACAAATTTAAAAAACTTTCTAGAGCTTGACTACGAAACAATTGAGGAAATGAACCTTGCCGCACGGGCCATCACCGACCCATACGAAGCACGCGACAAGCATGTAGCATACCTTGAGGAAGCGCGGCAGCTCAAGGCCGTTACCCTGTGCTTTAGCGACATAGAAGGGCGGCTGCACATGCTCGACTATGACCGCAAGTTCTTCCTTGCCTCGCTCGATAACCTCACGTTTGATGGTTCATCCATACGAGGGCTCAGCGAACAGAATGAGTCAGACTTAAGACTACAGGTCGACTGGACGAGCCTCACCTTTGTGCCGGCAGACATTTTTGGGGCTGGCAAGGTTATCGTCTTTGCCAATATCTGCGACCGTGACTTAAAACCCTACGCCACCGACTTCCGAGCGCAGTTACAGGGCTACGCTGCGGAATTGAAAGCCAAACAGGGCATGGAAGCCTATATGGCGCCAGAGATTGAAGGGTTCCTGCTCCAAGGTGTCGATGCCGAGCAGCATTACGATGGCCGCAAAGGCTTTTCGCTTGTTTCCACCGGCGGCTACTTTCACTCCCTGCCCCTCGACGAACTACGCCGTTTCATAGACGCCACCGCCGAAGCCCAACGCGCCATGGGCTTCGGAAACGAAAAAGACCACCCAGAAGTAGCACCCTCACAGTTTGAAATTAACTACCGCTACACCGATATTGTTCGCGCCTGTGACCAAGCGCAACTGTACAAGCTGGTCTGCCGCCAAATAGCTATGAACATGGGCATGACAGCAACATTCCTCCCCAAACCAATCCAAGGCGTGAACGGCAATGGCATGCACACCAACCTATCGCTTGCGAAAAACGGCAAAAACCTTTTTTATGACGGCGGCGGCGAAGCCGGACTTTCCAAACTGGGCTGGGATTTTGTGGGGAATATTCTACATCGCGCCTCCGACCTATGCCTTATTCTCAACGCCAGCGTGAACGCCTATCGGCGGCTTGACCCGGCGTACGAAGCGCCCAACCAAATCAAAGCTTCTGCAAACGACCGTAGCTCCATGATACGAATTCCTTTTGCCAATGAAAAAACCGCTCGCATAGAGGTGCGCTCTGTTGCACCGGACGCAAACCCTTACCTGGTCGCCTTCGCCCTTCTCAAAACCGGGCTCGACGGCAAACCACCTCGTGTTGATACAAGCAAACGGCCCCGTATCCGTGTCCTACCAGACAGCATCCACGACGCCATACGCATATACAAAACAAGTGACTATACATCGCGCCTGCTCGGTGAGGATTGCAAACAAAAATACCTTGCGCCCAAACAAGCCGTCGCTAACCGCAGCGCGCTTGAGCTTGGCACGCGAATAAAATCCGAGGAAATCATCCACCACCACGAAGTCACCAACCAATTCTTGTGGAACAGTTTCTAGTCCGTTCCAGCCCGTTGTTTGACGAAGCGAGGCTTCAAAGCGTACCATAAAAGTACAAGGAGGGGCAGATGAAGGTACATAACTTCGGGGCGGGACCGGCGGTCCTGCCAGACGTGGCAGTGAAAAATACTGCTGAGGCAATCTTAGAACTTGACGGCAGTGGGTTATCGCTGCTTGAAATCTCACACCGAAGCACTGCATTTGAGGAGATTGCCCGTGAAGCCGAGGCGCTTTTGCACGAGCTACTGAATGTCCCAAGCGGATACCGCACGCTGTTTCTTGGCGGCGGTGCCAGCACACAGTTTGTAGTGGTGCCGTACAACTTGCTGAACCGCAAAGCTGCCTACCTCGAGACCGGCGCGTGGGCAAAGAAAGCCATTGCCGAAGCGGAGCATTTTGGTAACGTCCAAGTAGTAGCGAGTTCGAAGGACAATAACTTTACCTACATCCCTAAGGATTACACCATACCGACCGATGCCGATTATTTTCACATCACCACAAATAACACCATTTTTGGCAGCCAACTCCGCAGTGATATAGACAGCCCCATTCCACTGGTGGCCGATATGTCATCCGACATTCTAAGTCGCCCCGTCGATGTCAGAAAATACGCCCTCCTATACGGCGGGTGTCAGAAAAACATGGGACCAGCCGGCGTATCATTTGTGATTGTGAGGGAAGATGCTCTCGGCAAAGTGGAACGACGCATACCCACCATGCTCGATTACCGCACGCATGTCGAAAATAGTTCACTGTACAACACGCCCCCTGTGGCCAGCATTTACACGGTGCGTGAAGTGCTGCGCTGGGTCAAAGCCGAAGGCGGAGTGAGCGAGATGAAGAAACGCGCAGAGGCCCGAGCAACACTGCTCTACGACGAGATAGAACGTAACCCCTTGTTCCGCGCAACGGTCACAAAAGAAGACCGTTCGCTCATGAACGCCTGTTTCGTCATGAGTGAAGGCAATGAAGATAAGGAAGATGCCTTCGCGGCGTTCGTCGAAGCGCGGGGTGTGGTCGGGTTGAAGGGGCACCGTTCGGTGGGTGGTTTCCGCGCAAGCATGTACAATGCCCTGCCTTACGAAAGCGTTGAGGCACTCGTGACCTACATGCAAGAGTTTGAGGAGGAACAAGCGTGAATGTCTTACTCGCGACGCAGAAACCGTTTTCGAAAGAAGCCGTTGCTGCCATAAAAACCATCGTGACTAGCGCCGGACACAAGCTGACGGTATTGGAAGGCTACAAAAAGCAGGCAGATTTGCTGAAAGCCGTAAAAACCGCTGAAGCACTGATAGTCCGAAGTGACGTGGTAGATGCCGCAGTCGTGAAGGCTGCGCCAAAATTAAAGATAGTTGTGCGTGCCGGTGCCGGGTACGACAATGTCAACCTTGAAGCTTGCACCGAACGTGGTATCGTCGTCATGAACACGCCAGGCCAAAACAGTAATGCCGTCGCCGAGCTCGCTATAGGCCTCATGATTTACTCTGCTCGTAATTTATTTTCACCCGGGACGGGCACAGAACTTCGGGGACGTTCACTTGGTTTGCAAGCCTTTGGTCATGTTGGAAAGCTCGTCGCTTCTCACGCAAAAGGGCTTGGCATGAAGGTCTACGCCTATGATCCATATGTGGGCAATGAAATTATGAGGGAGTTTGAGGTAGAGCCTGTAGCTACACTCGAAGATTTGTACACTGCCAGTGACTATGTGTCGCTGCATATCCCTGCCCTGCCCGATACAATTGCTTCGGTGGGTTACGAACTGATCTCTCGCATGCCCACTGGTGGCACACTACTGAATACCGCTCGCAAAGAAGTAATAGATGAGCCAGGGCTAAGGCGCGTTTTGGCTGAACGCCCTGATATTTTCTATGTTGCCGATGTCATGCCCGATAGTTACGAAGAACTTGTCGTCACCTTCCCGGGCCGCGTGTATGCCACACCCAAGAAAATGGGCGCTGAAACCGCAGAAGCCAATGAAAATTCAGGCCGTGCCGCCGCGCGGCAAATCATAAACTTCTTCGCCACTGGCGATACTACTTTCCAAGTAAATTAATGTACCTTGAATACATGGTCGTATTGCTTGATGTCACAATCCATAGTTGCTTCGCGCGGATCACCCAGAGGCGTACATCTGCCCGCCGGCACGCAATTATTCTCTAGTCGATCCTGAGCAGAACAAGCATCACCGGGTTTTTTAGTAACGATACATATGGCCGTAACTAGGAAAGACAGGACGATAGCGCCGATAAGCAAATTCCTCTTGGATACTAATCGTTTTGCCATGCTTCTACTTCTTGTGCTTTTTGCCTTCTTTTTCGGGTTTCCAGCGAGTGATGAAGAAGTGCAGTATGGTTATGACCGAACCAAGAATGATGAGCGTCGTTTCGAGGTTGTACAGTTGGCGCCAAAGTTCGGTTGCTTTTATGCTCGATTGTTGAGCACTTGCCAGGTATGGCACCGCGAGTAACGCCAGCAGCCCACCCCCTGCTGCAGCGGCAACAATGCCAAGTAGAAGTTTTATGCCCTTTAGCTTTTTGCGCGAAAGAAGTGTAGTGAGCACCACAGGTGTCGCCAACAAACCAAGCTGCGTCCATTGCATGGTAGCAAGCGCACTAGAGCGGCTCGCGCCAGAAATGACGCTACTGGCATCACCCGCTACATAGGTCGCAAGAACACTACCAAGGCATACGCTGAGGAAAACCAACACTCCGTTACTCCTAAGAAGAAGTGTGACGGCTGGGGGTGCTAATACAAGGCTACCAAGAATCGCAAGTTCCATATGCTCACTATAGCATAAGCTTAAAAATGGGCTCCATCATACAAAAATAATTCCACACTTTTTACTCGGCCGAGTAATAATTGAGGATTTTCCGAGAGTGGTGACGAAAGACTACTACCTTACCACACCTAGATTGACGGCTAGACCACCTGCCAGAAGTAGTAGCAGGGTGGCTGGACATACCTGAAGTGTAGCCATAGCTACGCTGAAGGTCGGCCGGACAGTCTGGTGCTGCTTCTGGTGGGTGGGACCTGTTGAGATAGGTGTGGTAAGGTACTAGAATGAAAGACGCTGGCCAACAGCAAGATGGTTGCGTGTGACTTCACCTGCGTTTAGCTCGATAACGTACTCAGCGGGTTCAGCCGGGCAGTACGACTTCGGAAACGTGTCTGGTGAAACATTTTTTTCTATATACACCACTTTTTTCTGCGCATCCAGCCATATAATATCGAGAGCGAAGTGCATATCTTTCATCCAAAAGCACTGCACTGCTGGCTCTTCAAAAACAAAAAGCATACCCTCGTTTCTCGCTAAGCTGTCTCTGTCACCTAATCCCCTATGCTGCTCTTCTTCCGTAGCCGCAACGAGCATATGGTAGTGCCTATTTCTGAGCACTAGAGTCCGACTAGGCCACGAATAGACCATAGCCACTACTACCGCGACCATCGATGCCGCAACGAGCAGAATCCAGAATAATGAACGATGGGGTTGGATAGAGGTAGACCCAGTGCTGCGTGATTCTGCCTGCACGCTGTTTCCTACCTCGAAACGACTTGTTTTGTACGAGGTTTTTGCACCTTTATGGCAATGGCCTGCTCAAGCCTGCGTATGTCCGCGAGCACGCGTGATCTGTCCTTATTGAAGAGGACTATATCGAACACCGGGTCGTCACCGTTGCGTGCGAAGTCACACATATCACCAATTTTTTTCTTTACCTTGATGCTCGAGAACGACTCTAGCTTGCGGGCTTTATTTACCCCTTCTAGGCTCACTAACCGCCCTTTTTGACGAGCGTAAAACTGCATAACAACCGTGTAGCCTTTGGTTTTCTTAGGCAGGACTGGTTTCTTGGGTATGCGGATGAGAATGTCATTCATAGAGTGATCCATGCCATACGAAAGCTCATACATTTCGTGCCGAAAACCACCAATACGTGGGCCAAGCTCGATAACCTTCCAGCCATCTTCCGTCTTCATAAGTTCAATGTGGCAATTCGTACTACGTAAGTTCAATGCCTCGACTGCTTTTTCTGCCACCTTGCGAGCTGCTTCAATCTTGTGCGGCTTAATATTCACAGGGGTAATCCGCATATATCCGAAAAAATCTTCGTACCCAACCGCACGTCCAGTTTTAACATGCACTAGAGGCGCATGATACGTCACACCTCGCTGATTAACATAGGTGTCTATGGAATACATTGTGCCTTCCATGAATTCTTCTACAAGAATCTGTGGCTCACCTCTCCCTTTTTTCATTGCATATATTTGGTCAATCTTTTTCACTACTTTTTTGAGGTCAGCCTCAAGTTCTTCTCGGTGATAACAGAGGGTTACCAGCAAACTTGCTGCGAGTCCCGCAGGCTTGATGATAAGTGGAAAGCCCACAACACGTTCAATTTTATCGAGCGTCTCTTTACTGGCGTCGTGCGCCACGACAAACTTTGGCGCAATAGATTTGTCGTAACCGCGAAGCAACTGGCGCATCTTGATTTTGTCTGTTGTCCACTCTAGTGATTTCTCTGTTGGAGTATTCAAATATGGCACATGCGGTACAACCTTCTTGAGCAAAGGTATGTTTCGTTCTGCACGGCATGTCACTGCAAGGAAACGACTCTTGTAGGGCAGGAGACATTTCTGCAGTTCGGTTTCTTTCGAAAAGTCACATTCAAGAACTACAGCCTTGTTGAGGTTGCGGGCAGCCGCTCGCGCCGCCATATCAGAATCATCGACTACAATACAAGCCGTTAGGTCACGTCCGACGATTTTACTGAGCTTTACCAAAGCTTTTTGCTGCGACTTTAAGCAAGATCCTACAAAAAGGATCATATCGCGCTCTTGGGCTTCATCAAATCGTGACATGTCTACATATAACCTTAGTCTGTGTTAATCAGCAAGCATTATTTACGAAAACCGCTGTTTGTATATTCAATTGCGTATGATAACACATTTTTTACTATTATTCAAGTTCTGTGCTCGCTAAATCAGTCAGGTACTCGTTGAGGACGGTGAGCTTCTTATCAACATTACTGCCTGTTGAAAGCTGCGGCATATTATTTGCCTCAAGAAAGTAATATTCACCCGTTTCATTATGACGAATCATATCCACCCCCGTTACTTCGCGCTTTAGTAACCGTGCCATTGCTATTGAGGCATCTATGATGTGCTCTGGTAATGATTCCACTGGCACTACTGTAGCCGATCCGCCTTTTGAGGTGTTATTCAGGTGGCTCCCCGCTTGAGCCTGTCGGTGAATAACAAGCCTGACGGCGTCACCCATGACGAGTATGCGGTAGTCGCCATCGTTTGGTATGTAGTCCTGCACGATAAAGTTGAGCATCTTATCGTCACTCGGCTGCACGAAAATGCCGTGGAGTTCATTTTCATCATGAACCAAATAGTTTAGGTTGCCTCGACTCGCAGCAAGTGCTTTTACGATAAACGGCTTGTTGCGCTGCTGTTCAATGACGGCTTTTTCGAGCTTATCTTTATCCATACAAAATATGAAGGGAGTGACTGGCACGCCATTGAGCGCAGCAATGACACACTGGCTCAGTTTAGTAAAAGAACGCCCGTCGTACGCCTCGGAATTAGCGAAGGGTACATTATGATGCTTCGCGTAGTGCGCAACTGCCCGAGCAACATCATCAAGTGCTTTATACTTAAACCAACCTATTAGAAATATCGCATCAAAATCAGCCACATCCCTGCCACTTACACTATCCGTAACATGCAGTTCGGTACCATCATATAAAAAGATCAGGTCTTCGTAATCCATGCCAAAATAGGTAGCACTCGACTGAACTTTTGCCATTCCGTCTAGCATGCTTTTACGGGTATCGTATGCCTCACGGTCATCACGTCGACAAAGTATGAGAATATTTTTCACTGAAATCCTTTTTCTTATTTAGCTTTACTCTATGCGTCCTTAACGAGCCAGTCAAGGAATTTGTCTGGCGTGCCTCGTGAATGACCTTTGTACGGATATTCGTGCAGTCCAAGGCTGGGTCGAGTATTCATCTCTATAAAATAATGAGTGCCATCTTGGGCTTTTATAAAATCAACCCCACAAACACTCAATCGCAGCTGGCCAGTGAGCCGTATTGCGTCTTCTTTCAAACCAGAGTCAAGGGTTTCAGTGACGTCTTCAGACACACCGCCACGACCTATATTTGCGACTCCCATGACACGAACTTCTTTACCATTAGCCGGTACGGCTTTCAGGTCCGACCCTAAATATTCTCTTGCAGCCTGAATATCTATTAAACTCAGGGGTTTTTGATAGCCAGAGCCTCGTTTGCCACTACTATTTTCAAGCTCTATCAGTTGCTCAATGGTATGCGTACCGTCACCAGCAACAAATGCTGGTTTTCTGATTACTGCAGCGGCCAGTTGCTTGTCAATTATGAGCACGCGGTAATCATCACCTTCAATGTGCTGCTGCAGGAGGACAGTGCTACTGTATTTTTTTGCCTTTGCTATAGCTACTTGCATTTTGCCAACTGTGTCAATTGCTACTGTCACGCCTAAACCGTGTGAAGAATCAAGCGGTTTCACTACTATGTTGCCGTGGCGAGTCAGAAAGGCCCGCGAGGATTCATCAGAAATGTAAGACAATGTATCGGGAGTCCGTACTCCCATATCCGAGACTACTGACTGAGCTAAACTCTTGTTGTTTGCAATAAAATCGTTCACCATACCAGACTTGTACGAACGCATCGCTTTTAGAAAGAACTCACGTCCATCTGGCAAAGTAACCGTGTAGAGCCCAGCACCATCATGGTACAGTTCAGCCCGCCAACCGCGTTTTCGCGCGGCTTCCATAATGAGTTGCGAGGTGATACTAACGGCCATACATAAGTAGTATAACCGAATATTTATACTTATGCAATCATATTGTTATATTTTCTTCTTTATTCTATAGATATGAGTATGAATGTAGTTGGAATGGGCGGTGGCAGTAGAACACCCGGCGTGAAAGCAGCGCATGGACTGAGTGGCCAGGAACATCCAAATGTTCTGATTGTGCCTACCGCTTGCTCTTTGCGGTCGAGCTTTGATAGAAAAGTTCCCCAAATCGTAAAGTTTTTCAGCAACTTGGGCTTGTCTACCAACGTGCTACATCAGTTCTCCGAACAGCCTTCCAAAGAGAAGATTGCTAGTACGCTTGGTACTGCTACTCTCATATACACTATCGGCGGTAACGCGCCCTACATGCTCAAGCAGATGAAAGCATCTGGTCTAGATACGGCACTTGCCACTGCCATCAAACAGGGAGTTGTGCACGTTGGTACGAGCGCAGGGGCACTCCTTCCTTTCGCTCAGATGCATATAAATCCTTCAAACAGACCGAAAAAGGAGTTGTGGGATTTCGACTATGCCGACGGTCTCTCTATCGTTACCGCGGTTGCTACCGCACACGCCAATGGTCACGACAAAACCATGAGCGGCTTACTGCGGCCAGATACAAGGTTTGACCACCTTCTACGTACCTTCCCGGCAGAAGCTCAATATGGCTTAGCCATAGACAACGGCGCCGCAGTCATATTGGGCGATAACCCTGGCGTAGCACTTGCCGATCCGAACGCAATGACTGGCATACGCTTGCTTGACCGTCGGCCGGACGGGCAAATTGACGTACGGCTAGTAGAAGATTCCTCGCAGCTCCTGTGCTTGCCGCTAAATCTTTCCTAGTGTTGGGCGCTTTGGACTTTTTTGTATATGAGGTAAATTACGACCGCCAGCACAATCAAAACCAGGAGTTCCATGGTAATGAGACCCTGCTGATTGTGCTTAAGCTTACGCATTTCAGCTGTATTATGCCGAATGTGAGTAGATGAATGCAAGCCTAGAAAAAGCCGCGTTTTTTGGGTTCGGCCCGGAAGGCCTCGAGGAGTTCTTGCTGCTGCTTTGATAACTTCGTCGGCGTATCGACAATAATGGTCACTATATGTGCCCCACGGGTTTCTTTCTGAAGGTGCGGGACACCGTGGCCGCTCAGTTTGAAATCGCTCCCACTTTGCGTTCCGGCCGGAACTTTCATACGCACCGCTCCGTCGACCGTTTCGACATCTATTTCTGTACCGAGGGCGGCATCGACCATGCTGACGTGTTCGTCGCTGAGTATGAGATCGCCCTCACGCGTAAAGTGTTTATGCGCTTTGACCCGGATGTGGACGTACAGGTCGCCTTTCGGGCCATTCGCAACAGCTTCGCCGTGCTCACGCAGGCGAATTGTCGCACCGTCGTCTATGCCAGCCGGGATTTTGAGTTGGACGGTTTGAGTGCGGCGTTCGGTGCCCTTGCCGCGACACACGCTACACACTTTTTCGGGTACTTTGCCCTTGCCCTGACAGGTTGGACAAACCGCCGCCTGCTGAATGTTGCCAAATATAGTTCGCACAGCCTGCACAACTTGGCCATTACCTTTGCAAGTGTCGCAGGTTTTGAGCTCATGACCTGGTTCGGCCGTTGTGCCTTTGCAGTGGCTACACGTGTCTTCTAGGTTGAGCCGGAGTTCGCTTTCGGTACCAAAAACGGCGTCTTCGAAGCTGATTTCCACGCGTGTCTCAACGTCGTTTCCTCGCGCCTGACGCTGCCCGCGGCTTCCACCGGCACCGCCCCCGAAAAAGCTGCCAAAAATGTCGCCAAGGCCAAGGTCACCAAAGTCAAAGTTTACGTTTTGTCCATTCCATTCGCCGCCGAAGCCGCCAAATGGGTTGCCGCCTCCTCCGCCACTGGCGCCACCTACGCCGGCGTGGCCAAACTGGTCGTAACGCTGGCGCTTGCTTTGGTCTTTTAGCACCTCGTAGGCCTCATTTACTTCTTTGAATTTCACTTCATCGCCACCCTGCTTGTCGGGGTGTAGCTCAACTGCCTTCCGGCGAAAGGCCTTTTTTATTTCGTCTGCACTGGCATCTTTGCCAACGCCCAACACTTCGTAGTAATCACGTTTTGACATTAAAACTATTGTACAAAACTAGCACTCAAAAGTCTAGAGTGCCAATATTTGTCCCCTCCCCGTTATTTTTTTGCGTCGGATTTTTGCAGTTGGTATACGGCAAGACCTATAAGGAATATGGCGAGAAGCGTGAGCGAGAGCCAGGCCAATGACCGTAACTGGTACAGTACTGCGCCAACCGCCACGTACATGCCCCAGCGTGTCACAAAACGATTATGTATAGCCATACCAAGTAGCATGATGGCAATTTGCTCGCCCAGGAACCACCAACCGTACAAGCCACCAGCATTGCCGCCTATTACCTGCAGGCCAAGTGGAATTGTCGCCGCGCAGAGCATAGCTACCAAGTAGCTCTGGCTTGTTGCCGCATCACCTCGAGTTGCTCGCCAGTAGGCATAAAGACCGAAAAGTATGGCAAAGATATGTGTGTACACCTGTATATTTTCTACGCCGTTGTACCACAGAAGCCACATAAGCGAGAGGACTATGACGCCTCCCGCCCATTCTCGGTCGCTTTGTTCGCGGTTCCAGATCGCATGCAGTGTTGCGCAGCCAGCTACCGCCAGCCCGAGTGGCATTGTCCAGTGTGTACCAAGAGCAAATGTGGCCGCTGGCGCTATGTACAGCATCACTAACGAGGCAAACTGGAACTGACGAGCATACGCAGTTGATTGCTTGTCGGCAGACTGAAGCCAGCCGACAAAATAACCCATGAGTGCAATCATCGTACTTAGGAAAACATACCAGCCAACTTCGTCTTGATTATACGTGCCCCATAAGGCGGCCTGTAGCAGTAGCGGCAGTATGGTCATGATATCTGGCCGGCGTTCTACGTTTCGCGCTATATATATCCATATGGTGGCCTGTAGCAATCCCACAACCGCTGGCGCAAAGCGAGGTCCAACCCACGCTGCACCAAACGAAACTGCACTAGCTACTACATAGCCGAGAACATACGATTGGCTGTCGCTATGGAGCTTTCGTTCAAGCTCCGACAAGGCAATCGGTAGCCTCGCTATACGCTTCATTGCAACCGCGCGCGCTACGACCATACCCACCATACACAGCAAAAAACTACCCGCATACCATTCCGATGTTTGGAGTACTGGGAAAACGCGCGCAAAACCTATCGGCAGCAGTAGCCATAGGAAACTCCCGACCCATCGAGCAGTCTCAAGCCGATTTACAAAAACGAGCACAAGATTCCACGCGCATCCTACAGCCAAGCCCACCAGCCATACGCTTGGCCTCGATACCGCAAACACCGCCGGTAACGCCACAAAAAGACTACTTGTCTGAAGCCACTCCGCCACGTCATCGTAGCGATATATGGCATATGCCACCACCGCTGAAAGCAGTCCGGCTACAAACACCGACATAGAGCCTGCAAAGATTGCTATGAAGCTCGCAAGTGTAAGCGTGAGAACAAGCGCCGCCCGCCAATTTGTGCGCCACTCTTGGGTGTCGAGCGCTTTACGTCGCGTTGCTACAAAAATAACGAGCTGAAGGAAGGCGACTGCACCCATCGCAACCGCCAATCCCAAAGCGTGCCACTTGTTCTCGACCGCACGTAAACCAATACTAAACGGAAGCGTTACCGCAACTCCAATTGCGGCACCGTACATGTCTGGGCGATACTGTCTGACCCACAGCGTTAGGCCAAATATGACAGCAGCCAGCGTTGCAACTACCGTGTACCATGGCCGTTCCCACCCCAAGAATGCGGCGACAACGAGTGATAAAAAGGCGATGTTAGCAAAAACTTGCATAAGCGAGGAGCTGGCTCGTGTGAGTAGAACCCCGAGCTGCAGTGCGCCCAATACCAGCAGCAGTACCGTCACGTCTGTCAGCTTGTGTTGTGCGCCGTACGCAAAACAGGCAAGGCTTAATAGCAACGATACCTGTGAAACTACTGCGTTGTTTACTTTCACATCATCCCGCTGGGCCTTCCAAGCCTGCAAGCCGTAGTAGAAAGCAGCAAGCAGTAGCGAAACGCCAAGCTGCACTACACCGTAGCGCGGCCAAACGTACAGCGCCGTCAATATAGAAATCGGTAAAAGCAAGCTGCCGCTTAATGTGGTTGGCTCGTCGTAATCATCAACTTTTTTACGGTACAGCGACCATGCTTGCATGCAAAGCCCAACGGCTGCAAATCCCCAGCCGTAGAAATACATTGGCAACCGTAACACCGAAACGGCTGACTCAAACAACGAAACAAATGTGCCGATAAAGATATACTCCATAAGCGGCGTCTTGAGCTTACGCAACGCGTGTCCATACAGCCCCAAACACAGCAGCGACGTTAGCAACCAGACCAGCTCGGGCTGGTCGTGCATAACATATGAGTAGGTCGCAAGGCCCGCGAGCGGCGCGAGCATGAGACCCATACCTATAAACGTATTACCCGCCGCTTGCAGCTTTGGTTTACTGTCGTGCAGCCATAGTCCGCCGAAGTAGAGTGCAGACATCACGACTAGCACTGTTGCAACCCGGATGCCACCATACGCACCAGAGAGCGCCACAAAAAGCCCGGCCGAGGCCAGAAAAAGGAACGCGCCAAAGTAGAGCAAGAGTGTTGTATTATCCAAACTTGAGGGTTGTTGAGTACGGTCTGATACATTACCCGAAGACTGCCAGTCAGGTACGGCCTCAGTAATTGCAACCGACTCAGAAACCGCCGCAGCCTGCGCTGTCGCCACAGAGTTTTCCGCCATATCTTTATGTCGCTCGAATTCTTCTGTATCTATGGCCGCTGCCGCCTCCAGTAGCGAAGGTGATGGGCTCGGCATGCCCTGTGTCTCTAAGTCGGCAAGCATCCGGGCAAGCAACGCTTTCTCGGCCTTAGTTTTTGCATCCTGTTTGTATGCCGCTATATAGTCCATCCACTGCTGGTTTACGGAGTTCGCCGGTGGTGGCGCTGTCTTACCCCTGCTAGAGAGGACAATAATGACAATAATTGCGAGGATAAAAAACCAAAACATACACCCTCCTTGTTATTACTCATACTCTAGCATACGCAATTTAGGGTGTATATGTCCTCGGTTGCCTGATAGGCCGTCTGTAAAACCCATACTCGTTTATGCTGCGGCTTTACGAAGTACCGAGTGGTAGAATTTTTAGCGGTGTATACTGGAAATGTAAGGAGTGACCATGAGTAAACAATGTCAAAGCTGCGGGATGCCTTTGCAAACAAAGAAGGCTGGCGACTGCCGCGGCAGCGAAGCCAATGGCGCCAAAAGCGAGCAGTGGTGTAGCCTGTGCTACCAAAACGGTGCGTTCATAGGACCGGACTGCACACTCGAGGAAATGAAAACTATCGTCGACAAGGCGCTCGTTGAAAACGGCAGCGGCCGCGTTATGCGCTGGCTGGCGCAAAAACAACTGCCCCGGCTCGAACGCTGGAAAACGTAAATGAAGTAAAATATACCTCTGTTATTTTTCTTGTCCTAGGTGAAAATGATGGTTTGAGAGGACAGGCCTCTTAAACCTGTCCTCTTAGCCAGCGGCCTACTCTTTGCCTTGGTAGCTGTGGCCGTATTTTTGGCGAAACTGGGTACGCAACTGGTCTTCGCTACAGGGATTCGCGAAAAATTGTTTACCCGCTGCTTTGTCGGCATTGTACTGTGTCTGGCACGCTTCGAGGAGCTTTCTATACCGCACGGTGTCATCTCCGTCGCTCTTCTGCCATGGGTGTAGAAGCACGACAGCCCCAGCCAGAACTACAACCGCCGCCACAGTGAAATATATCTTTTTCATGAATCTATTGTATCAGGTCAAATATTTTTTCTTGGTATGCACCGCTTGTAGCTATACGGCGAGAGCGTTGAAAATAATGGCGACGTGCGAAAGAAAAATAGACACCAGCCAGTTGTTTGTAAATATCAGGTCTCAGTAGCCTAGCGTGCTAATAGATCGGTGCGCCGACTGCGGCACCACGACCGCTGTCGCCAGTGTAAATGTACCCGTCTAGCGCAACGCCAAGTGTGCGAGTCGAAGAACACGCGGCGGTGTAAAACGCATCGCCAACTTCAGTGAATACTGGTGTCGCAGCGCGAGGGTCGAGGCAACGCCACAGCTTACCTGATGTATCATGGGCGAACAACCACCCTTCTGGACTCATAGCGAGTGGCCCAACAGTGACGCCTGACAGTGGCTGATCGACGACGGCATTGGCAGTCGAGGTAGCCGTATCGGCATTTTTGATACGGTAGAAGACACCAGCGGTGCTGCGGAGGTAAACATAGGCCGGGTTAATTGGGTCGGCTCGCACCGAATCCCAGGTTTCGTATTCGGCATTGGCAGTATGAATCATGGTCCAGTTGATGCCGGCGTCATGTGAACGCCATAGCCCCGTACCACTGTCACCGTGAGCATATACCCGAGACCCATACCACGAAAAGCTGGCGTTGTTGATGTTGGTTGACGAAAACGGACCACCCGTTATTTGGGTCCAGCTGCCACTTGCGACTTTGCGCCAGAGACCACCCACCGGATTGCCACCGCTGCCGGCAATTGTCACGAGGACGACGCGTTGATTTGACGCGTTGCGCCCAACCGTGAGCCCAGGCGCGTCATTGTACACGGGCAAGTTCTCATCTACCCACGTGCCGCCACTGTACGGATTGGTGTTGCTGGCAATCGCGCCAATGTTGTTATTATTGTTGCGCGGGCTGGTGTTGAGAAACAGCGTGCCATCGGCTGGGTCAAAGGCAACCACGTCACCCTTAATATCGCTTGCAGCTGGAAAGTCTGCGGGGTGGTGCAAGATGTTGGTACCATGGTCGGTGGACGTGAGACACACGTGGTCGCCGTTTGACCACGCAACACGACTCGCAACAAGCGGGTCAGCTGCAACGTTTTTGTTCACTGTCACCATCAGGCCGTTGTGCGCCGGTTGCCACGTCCAGGTGCCCGTTGCCAAGGTCCCCATCCATACGCCGCCGCGCCCAGCTATAATCAACTGGTCGGTTCTATCTGGGTCTACCGCGAGATGTGCCGCGCACCACTGGAGTGTTTGAGCAAAGTTCTGGTAGCTTTGATCTCTGAACCACGAAAGTACCCCTAGCCCGTACACCGCGTAGTCAACCGTGGAATTTCCGGTGATAGAGATTGCCGTCCAGTTTGCACCACCGTCCGTAGACCTCATAACGTCCTTGCGCCGTTTTGGAGCCGTGTTGTCCTGCACACCCTGAACTGCGCCCGCGTACAAGATAATGTTTGCGCCTGCTTTGTAGCCGGTTATGGATACCCACTTCGGGTCGCCACTGTCCGTACCAGTGTCAATGCCATTGTTGAGCGCTGTCCACGTCCCGCCGCTGTAGCGAAATATACCCGAATGAAGTCCCGCAACGTAGAGCCGAGACGTACCGCCGTCATCAAGCATAAATAAGTCTTCCACGTACTGTACCGTACTCGAACTCGCCGTCGGCGGATAGTCAGCCATTTTTGTAAACGTCATGGCGCCTCGCGCATTGGTACTGCGGTAAACGCCACTCGACGCGCTGTCGCCGTCGTCAGAAACGGCTGCGTAAAGAACATCAGGATTATTTGGATCAGACGCGATTGCCCGAACGCTTTTACCCGAAAGTGCTGTTGAAGTAATCCATGTACCGCTGTCACGGCGCTGCACACCCTGGGTAGCGGTGCCTACCCATAGATATTTGGTCGCGCCACTGTTGTCTTGCGCCATCATGTTACCAGTTGGGCGCGGCAATTCCACACCATAAATACGGCTCGCGGTAAGCGCCCCGTTGGCGTCTTGGTCGTAATTGGTCGGCTCGCTGATCCCTGCCCATGTCACTCCCCAGTTGGTGCTTCGGTACAGGCCTTGATCGGCTGCGGCAAAACACTCGCCAGGCATGGTATCCGACCACATGACAGCCGCCATGTTCGACCCAACATTGCCGACCGGCTGCCACGACTGACCTTTGTCATCGCTATAGTGAATACCCGATATATCTGCCGCAAGTATATATGGACGCGCACCGTCGCCTGCCCGTACAAACGGACTCACCGCCACTGCATTTTGAAACCCGCCGCCACCAATGCCCGAGCTCGCAAACGAATAGCCGGTAGGTGCCCCACTTCCCGCTACGTTACTGACTCTCATGAGCCGACGCGCTGCGATTCCCATTGCAAGTATAGTATATCGTATTCTTACACAGTCTCCACCCGTCTCGATGTTGCAAAAGTCTTGAGTTAGTACGGCAAACTTGATTATTTTGGTTGTTATGCTATAATTATATTCACTATTGAACAACCTGATTATCGGAGACCATCATGACAAAAGCAAAGCGCACTGTTTTCAACTTGTATCCTTTGTTAATTATCGGTGTGCTACTTGGCGCCATGCTGCCGAGCAACTTCTCGCAAGCAGCAACAACGGGAAGCTTATATACTTACAATCTTCGCGGTGCGGGCTCGGTTATTGCAAATACGGCGGCGTCTAACACCGCTGTCTCGCTCCAGCTCAATGGTGACTGGTCAAGCACGACCGCTGGTGTAGATTTTGCTGGCGATCTCGTCTCGAAACAGTCGGTCGGCTACGGAAAGCCGTCATCCGGCAATACGATCAACGTAGCAGCAAATCAGGCGGTGGGCAACGCGGCCGAGTTTGCTTACGAACTACCTAACGGAGCAACCTGCTTCCCCGACTCGGTCAACATAACGCAAATTGGTCGCTTCGCAAGCGGGTCAAGCCAAGTCAAAATTCAGCTCAGCAAATGTGGCGTCAGCCAAACCCAAGTTTTCCCTGAGTGCCGTATCGCAGGTTCAGCGACACCCGCCAAGACCTTTGCCGTGACGGGCAGCCAAGCACTCCAAGCTGGCCAAGCCTACCGCGTCTACTGTCTCAAAGCTGCTGACCCTGCCAGTGGTCAGGCGAGCGTTACAATGAAAACCGTCCTGCTTGACGATGTCAACGGCAACCAAACAACGACCAATACATTTTCAATCCCGAAAACCGGCCTCATACAATCAACAACCTATCTCAGCGTGGCCAACAAGTACCCGCTCGCAACCCAAGCAAACAACAGCGACCAATTTACCGGTACCGTATCGGCAGTCTCTTATTGCTCTAATGCAACGATTGCAGAAGTTGAGTCATGTCTCACAGACGAGCTGGGAACTCCCATTGTTGTACCCCCCACCACTTCGGTCGATGAGGTAAAGTACGCCTTTGGCAATACGCCCGACAGCGTCGTTTTTAGCTGGCGAGGCGGTGAAAATCAACTATTCTACGGCCCTGACGAGACGTATGGCTCTGTCGTCACGGCGAGCCCAAGCGCTATCACACCAGTCGACATTGCCGGTCCATTTATGGAAGCAAGTATTAGCGGCCTTACACCCGGACAGACTTATCACTACAAGATTGGCGAAGAAGGCGTAGATGCGACCTTCCGCGCTACACCCAGCGCGACCGATAGCTTCAAGGTGGTGAGTATTGGCGACACGATTGCATCTACTTGCCGTACCTACCAGACGGCTATGAACCAGCTCGTTCGTGATCAACAGCCATACTTTATGATTCACGGTGGCGACCTAGCAATCGCAAACGAATGCGGCGTTCCCGCTGTACATCAGTTCTACACAGACATCGAACCGCTTACTCGGCAAGCCGCCTTTATGCCCGTGTGGGGTAATCACGAATACGGCAAGCCGACGTCAAAGGCGCCAACGGGCACGCCAGAAGACACCCTCGCAAACTACAAGGGCCGTTCGTTTATCCCGAACGCGCAAATTGTACCCACCGATACGGTGAATGCCACGTCAGACCCAGGCTGCGGCAATGAATCTGGCAGCAACGTCAACACGTGCTACGGCGAGGACTGGGGTTGGTTTGTTGCGGGACGTGTCATGTTCATTAGCTACCCAGAAACATGGACAGGCGCTATCACCGACTGGCAAACGAAAGTGACACCACTAATGCAACAAGCTCAAGACAACCCAGATATCGACTTCATCGTCACCTACGGACACAGGCCCACCCTCAGTAGCACCGGATGGACGCCACCAAGCGGCTACACCTCTGTCTTTAGCGCTCTCGGCAACACATTTAGCCCAAGCGCACGAGCCGACGGCAAATACGTGCTCAACATTGCTCAGCACCGCCACAACCTTGAAGCAATCCCGAACTATTACGGTGTGACCCACCTCGTCAACGGCGGGGGCGGCCAGGGACTCATCAACTTCCAGACACCCGTTGCTGGCTCTGTCTTCCGCGCAAAACGCCTTGGTTTTACCACGCTCGACTACAACGCCGAGTCACGCAGCCTGACGCTTTCCATGATTTGCGGCCCAGACACTAGCAGCCAGTCCACCAGCTGCACCGTCGGCAGCACCCTATACACGCAGACATTTTCTCGTCCATAAGTATTGCGTCCACATTTCTAACGCAGCATGTAAAAGTCCGTGCAAACGGCGTATAGCTTACTCTTGAAAGGAGCTGTACATGGCAAAACAATGTCAAAGCTGCGGGATGCCGCTGCAAACCAAGAAAGCCGGTGACTGCCGCGGCACTGAGGCAGATGGTAGCAAAAGCGAAAAATGGTGCAATCTATGCTATAAAGACGGTGCATTCACAGGACCAGACTGCACGCTTGACCAGATGAAAGACATCGTCGATAAAGCACTGGTCGAAAACGGCAGCGGCCGGGTCATCCGCTGGCTGGCACAAAAGCAACTCTCTCGGCTCAAACGCTGGAAAACTCAAAAGAAGTAAACTCCACCCCTGTTATTTTCTTGTCCCGGGTGAAAATGGTACTTTATGAGGACGGTCTTCTTGGGACTCATGGGAATGTTTTGCAAAATTGTTGTAATTCGAAAATAATTATGATATTTTAACAATAATATGTTGGGTAGATCAATCAACCGCACCGTTGCCGCAGGGCTTTTAGCTGTTCCTGGGGCATTATTTTTCACATCGGAGGCTACTGCGTCTCCGGCAACCGCTTTCGAGGATACCATCAACTGCGCGACCGTATACGATGAAACGCAACCACGTCACAACGAAATCGACCCAATACTTGCCACACAAATCGGCACACTCGCCGCACAAGGTGTAACTATTCACGTACAGATATGGGACGGAGCCGGAGCACATGATATCAACACCGACTTATCGTTAGAAGAGGCCGTTGAGGACAGAGTTAGTTCATGCGCGTGGAAGGACATGTAAGAGAAAAAGGTTCCATTGATAGCCAAATTAGTAATAAAACGGTTAACGATGCGAAACCAAGACTATCAGCCGACATAAAAGACCCTAGCGAGCCAATCCAGGCCGATATCGCCGCCTATATTGCAACAATAACATCCTTTCACAACCCGCAGTCAGAGCAAGTAGGGCAAAAACCTACTTCCAACGAGTTTGACTGGAGTAAGCTGGGGCTTGCTTTGTTGGCGATAGGCGCCGTCGTTGGTGTAGGCATAGCTGGGGGCATACGAGGCAAAAGGATGTTCGACTCATATAAGACTAGACAAAATACCGTTTCAGAGATATTTGAAGCCATAGACGGGCTGCTTACGGTAAAGGATGGTGAAATAGGCACCGTGTACAAAAGCGGAAACCCGCTAGATATCGACTGGGGCGAAAACCCGCTTACAGGGCGTGATGACCCCGGGCTGGAGAGCATGCTCAAAGAGAAAGGCGACCTTGATATTCTCATTGAGGAGCTACGAAAGCAAAGAGATAGCCTAGCAGCCCTCGCGAAACCGTGGTCTGGCGCAACAATAGAGAAGATAGAAGAGATTCGTAATAGTGTTACCCATTTACTCGGCCAAATTCCAAGTCAAAAAAATGAATACTTAAAGGCACGCGCCGCCGCAATAGAGGCAATAGCTTCAGCGCCCAATGCAGCTCAGAGACTGGCAACTTCTCTCGAAAATTTTGACGCTCAAATAGATAACCTCGAGCAAGCTGGCTGGGATGTCTCTACCCTAAGGGCATCACGAGGCAAATATTCAGAAGCTAACGGTGGTGTTGTAGTTGCTATGAACAAGAACCATTTAATTGCCGCATCCAATCAAGCCAAGGAAATAACTGCTCGCATTCACGATAGTCTTGCAATAGCCCAAAAAGCAGAAACAACTTTCGCAGACAATACAACTCGCCATAAGACAAGAGCAACCATATTGGGTCAGTTCAATAAGAGCACAGAGGATGATCAAGTCGTACTAGGTTCCTTACGGGAAAGGTTTGATACATCCTGCACCGAGCGTATAAGCTCCCTTCAAAAGGAAGCCAAAAATCTCACCAGTGACCTTGAGCGTGTCCAGGCAGAACTTACAGTAGTAGTAGCAGAAAAATCATTTAAAGCATTGAATGAAGTTGCGCAAAAAACTGATGGTTTTACAAGCACTCAGGTCGCCCTTGAGCAAAAGCGTAAAGAACTAGCTGAAACAATAGCCCTTTTAGAAAAATTGGCTAAAGAATTGCCAGATGATGTTTCCGCGGCAAAACAGCTGTATGAAGAAAATCAGGACGAGGCAAAAGCATGGAATGGGGACGTAGATGAAGAGGTGATTGCTCAGCTAACAAACATGGGGGCAAACTTCGAAAAGCTTCAGGCTGGACTACAGAGAAAGCAGCCGGCCTATTTTAACCTAAAGTCAGCATTCGACGAAACCAACACCCGTGTCGACAGCCTCATACAGACAGCTCGCGAACAACACGAAGAAGCAGAAAGGCTCCGAAGCGACATCTCCGCTGGCAATGCTGATGCCAAAGACGAGTTGGCGGAACTTCGCAGGTACGTGAACAACCACGCAGACGCGAGCAATGTATCTACGGACATCGACCTAGAGGAATTTAGCACCGCCGGCTCACGCAAAGAACTGCAAGAAAAATTCAAAAAACAAACCGCGTTACGTGAACGGATTTCACGCAAAATGGAAGAGACAGAAAGAGCTGTGAGAGAAGCTGAAGAAGAACGCGAAAGACTACGCCTTGCAGCCATAGCCGCGGCCGAGGCAGAACGCAGACGTCAGCAGGAAGAAGCAGACCGCCAGCGTCGAGACGAAGAAGATAGGCGAAGACGCCAAGAAGAAGCTAGCCGGCCCAGTCACAATACAAGCGACCTTGGAGGCAGCTCTGCCAGCCACAATACTGGCGATTTGTAATCCACAATTTCGTGCCAATGGCCCCGCATAAAACCCACCCCTGTTATTTCTTGTCCCAAGTGAAAATGATGCCCAAAGCCTTAAGAGGACAGTCCTCTTAGCCAGATATGAAGACGAGACCCTAGCCGGAGACCCTGTTACTGATTGAGGTTAAGGTTTTTATGCCAGACGGTTGTAGTAATATCATGATTGTTATTCGTCACCTCTATTAACATATCTATATCGCGCCTTGCATTTTGGACAGTCGCTTATTGAATCATTAACCCGAACGAGATGAATCAACTTTTCGCTTGACCCATAACATCCGCTACAATAAGGCTCCCGTTTATACCACGCTGCACCACTTTTACCGAACTCGATTTCCTTTGCTATTTTCGATAATTGAGCAAGCTTTAAGTTCTCGTCTTTAAGATCGGCCAGCTCTAGCTTTATATCAGCGAGGGCGAGCTTAGCATTGGCTAATTGTGCTTTCTGTTCAGCGGTCGCCAATGCTATCTGTGCATCAAGCCCCGTTTTAACAATATCAATTGCATCATTTATCCTACTCATCTTAGACCACCTTCAAATCATTTATTATGTTTGGCATGGATAATTAATAACAAAGAGGCGCATTTCGCGCCTCTTTGTTTATTTATTTTTCGTCGACGACTTCGCCTTCTATGGGACCGTCGTCTTTCTTTTTCTTGTCTTTTTTCGTCTCGGATGAGGTTTCCTCAGATGCGGCTTCACCCGGAGCCTCTGCTTCGGCTTCTTTGGCGGCCTGCTCGTACATCTTGGCGCCGATGGGCATGAGGACGTCGTTCAGCTCTTTAGTGGCGGATTCGAGCGCCTCTTTGTCGGCCTTTTCGTCTGCCACGACTTTCTTGGCCTTTTCGACCGCTTCATCAATAGTCTTTTTATCGTCGTCACTAACCTTTTCTTCACCCTTCAGTTTCTCGGCCTGGTACACAGCGCTGTCGAGGTGGTTGCGAGCTTCTACGGCTTCTTTTTTGGCCTTGTCTTCCTCGGCGTGTGCTTCGGCTTCTTTGGCCATTTTTTCTACCTCTTCTTTGTCGAGGCTGCCGCTGCCTTGGATGGTAATGTTCTGCTCTTTACCGGTGCCCTTGTCTTTGGCCGTCACATTCAGAATGCCGTTTGCGTCGATGTTAAAGGTCACTTCTATTTGCGGAATGCCGCGTGGCGCAGGAGCAATACCGTCGAGTATAAAGCGCCCAAGCGACTTATTACCCTCCGCCATTTCGCGTTCGCCCTGCAGGACATGCACTTCCACCTGAGGTTGGTTATCTGCCGCTGTACTGAACACTTCGCTCTTGCTAGTCGGAATGGTGGTGTTGCGGTCGATGAGGCGCGTCATGACGCCGCCCATAGTCTCGATACCGAGAGATAGTGGCGTGACATCCAGTAGCAGCACGTCTTTGACATCACCCTGGAGCACACCACCCTGGATGGCTGCGCCGATGGCGACAACTTCATCTGGGTTGACGCCCTTCATGGGCTCTTTGGCAAAGATTTCTTCTACCTTTTTCTGGACAGCCGGCATACGGGTCATACCACCTACGAGCACAACATTATCGATGTCGCTGGCTTTAAGCCCAGCATCTTTGAGCGCTTTTTCGCACGGTTCGGCTGTCTTGGTGATGAGTTCGCTCACGAGCTCTTCCAGCTTGGCGCGGGATAGTTTGTGCTCGAAGTGCTTGGGGCCGTCGGCGTCGGCAGTCAGGAACGGCAGGTTCACGTCTACTTCTTGCGCGGTAGAAAGTTCTATCTTGGCTTTTTCGGCTTCGTCGCGCAGGCGCTGCATGGCGGCATTGTCCTCGCGAATATCTATACCGTGCTCTTTTTTGAACTCGTCGGCAAAGTAGTTAATGATAACGCGGTCAAAGTCGGCACCACCAAGGTGGGTGTCGCCGTTGGTGCTTTTTACTTCAAATACGCCATCACCGAGTTCGAGGACAGATACGTCGAACGTACCGCCACCAAGGTCGTACACAACAATCTTCTCATCGGCCTTCTTTTTATCAAGCCCATACGCAAGTGCTGCAGCGGTTGGCTCGTTTATGATGCGTTTGACTTCGAGGCCTGCAATTTTACCGGCGTCTTTGGTAGCGTGGCGCTGGCTGTCGTCGAAGTAGGCGGGCACAGTGATGACCGCTTCGGTCACTGGCTCACCCAAGAACGCCTCGGCGTCGGCCTTGAGCTTGCCAAGAATCATGGCGCTTACTTCCTCTGGGCTGTACTCTTTGCCGGCCATCTTTACCTTGGTGCTATTGCCACTTTTAACGATTTCGTAACCCATGAGTTTCAGGTCGCGCTGGACTTCTTTGTCGTTAAAGTTCCGGCCAATGAGGCGTTTTACTTCATAAATGGTGTCTTTGGGGTTGGTGACCTGCTGGCGGCGTGCCACCTGGCCAACGAGCCGTTCACCCTTTTTGTTGACGGCCACCACTGACGGCGTGGTGCGATTGCCTTCGCTGTTCGTAATAATCTCTGGCTTGCCAGACTGCATGACAGCCATGGCGCTGTTGGTTGTACCAAGGTCGATACCGATAATTTTGCTCATAGTTCTACCCTTTCTTGTTAGCAGTTATACCTATAGAGTGCTAAAGTAGCTCCATTGTATACAAATTAGCACTCACATGTCAAGAGTGCCAAAATACACATCGTCGTTAGTCTTTAGGTTACAGGACAAGGGTTGAAAGGTTTACCTGCCGAACACCAGCATTCACACCCTGAAAATATATGTCTGCACCGGTATTACCTCGAGAAACATAGGCACCTATGGTGACGTCCTGAGAGTCAACCACTGAAATCGCGTTTACTTGCGTATGTGTTGACTGCGTGTCCCCCAGATTATTACCGTCAAGAACCGCGCCGAAGCAGTGATATAGTAAAATACCGGCTTTGGCACGAGCAACATTGTCGTTTTGTCGATTCTGGTTGTTGTTGACTGACGTGTTGCCCGTGACTGATACGGCATCTGTATAGATCGAATCAAATGATCCTATACATATCCCGACTGAGTCTGATTCTTGTATGACATTGCCAGACACCACAACATTGATGCATTGTCGCGAAATGGTTATGCCTACATCACCCGAACCGATGACGGTATTGCCCTGCACGATTAACCCATCAGTCCGATGTACCGATATTGCGTCTGACGATCCGGGAGCTATTGGATCTTTGACGCCCTTACCAGAACAAATCACCTGGTTATGTGCGATGGTAATCCTTTTGTGTTTTAAGACGTCTTCACCTTCCACCCGAATCGGCTGTCGCACTTGAGCTAGGTCAGGACCTGAAGTAGTAGCAGACATCCTGATGCGGTGGGGCAAAACTAAGTTGCCAAGTATTCTAATATCCTCAGAATGAGTTGTCGTACCATTCTGGGTCTGACCATACACAAGCACCGCAGCATCTTCCCAGTTGCTGAACGAACACCCCTCAACCAGCACGCCTACGGGGGTACGGTTTATGCGCACCGCCGTAGTTTGACCATCGAACGAACAGTCCCGTACAACAATGTTTGTCGTGTCGTCGCGAGTTTCTATACCCTGGACTCTTTCGTTTTCGTTTGCGCCATCACAGGTAAATTTAACTCTTTCAATGTAAACATTCGACGAGTTAGCTGAGACTTCGAGCATGTATGACGTAATGACTGCGCCCGTTGCCTGTAACTGCACGTCACGTATGGACGCCGAGGTTGAAATCATCTTGGCTCGTGATGCTCCCGTGGTCGTGGCAACTAGTTTTGCGTTATTACCAACAAGCGGGGCAGTGACTGTCAGAAGCGACCCAACAGCATAGGTGCCTGGGTGGAACCAGACCTCGCTGCTTGTTGCCACAGCCGCATTTACTGCCGACTGAATAGCAGCTGCATCGTCGGTAACACCGTCTCCTTTTGCACCATAATCTTTTACATACACAACACTTGTCGGGGCATTGTTCCATTTGGCAGTGGTTGTATTGTAGCTAAACGTATGGCCCCTGCTTAGGCCAGAGAAAAACACATCGTTGGCGTTTTGGATTGTATCCTAAAAGAACCAAGCATTGCCTGAGCGGGCATATACTTGGTTCTGGAGGAGAGCGAGCTACTATCC
>JBGAWL010000008.1:0-41320 GCA_044227625.1 Saccharimonadales bacterium (SeqCode)
CCATAAACCACCACATGGGCGCCATAAACTCTATACGGCCTTTGTACATGGTAAACAGCCAGTTAAACACTTTCACCCCAGTGGGGATGGCAATAACCATGGTCATAATGCCGAAGAACGCATTCACGTTGCCGCCCGCGCCCATGGTAAAGAAGTGGTGCGCCCACACCAAAAACGATAGTACGGTAATGCACATAAGCGCCCACACCATACTGGTGTAACCAAACAGCCGCTTACGGCTCAGCGTGGCCACAATTTCGCTGTACATACCAAACGCAGGCAACACCAGTATGTAGACCTCTGGGTGGCCCCATGCCCATATAAGGTTTATGTACATCATGGCGTTACCGCCAAGGTCAGCCGTAAAATAATGCATACCAAGCGAACGGTCAAGCGAAAGCATAAACAGCGTCGCAGTTAAGATAGGGAAGACGACAACAACGAGCATCATGGTGCCCAAAACACTCCAGGCAAAAATGGGCATTTTCATGAGAGACATACCTTTCACGCGAAGTTTCAAAATAGTCACCAAGAAATTTATGCCGCTCAGCGTACTCCCCACGCCGGCAATTTGGATACTCCACAGCCAGTAGTCCACGCCAGGACCGGGGCTATAGGCAAGTTCGCTCAGCGGCGGATAGGCCAACCAGCCCACCGCACCAAACTCGCCGTACACCAGCGAAAGATTCACTAGCACCACGCCGGCAAGATATAGATAAAAACTAATGGAGTTGAGGGTAGGGAAAGCCACATCACGCGCCCCAAGCATCAGCGGCAAAACAAGGTTTATAATCCCAAACATCAGCCCCATGGCCACAAAGAAAATCATAATGGTGCCGTGCGCGGTAAAGATTTGCTGGAAATGCTCTGCGTCGAGGAATCCATCGGAATTACCGCTCGCCAACGCCTGCTGCAGCTTCATCATAATGGCGTCGCCAAAACCGCGTAGCAGCATCACCACCGAGACAATTATGTACATGACGCCAATTCGCTTGGCATCTTGCGTGGTCAGCCACTCGCGCCAAAGCCATTGCCACTTTTTGAAATACGTCAGAAGTCCAATAACGAGGAGAAGCCCACCCACGGTCGCAATCTGCCCGCCAAATTGCACCCAGCCATGCCAAAAGTAGCTCCATTCCATCTTTCCGAGCAAATCAGCCAACATCATGCATTAACCCCCCAGAGAGTCATGAGGCATGAGTCATGAGTCATGAATAACAGAGTATTTGCGATTGACGCGTCTTGTCTCATGTCTCTTGTCTCATGACTCATTAGCGCATACCCTCCATGTCGTGGTTCATGTGCATCGTTGGCGCAGCATCCTCATTGCTCCCTATTTTCATCTGGGATGGTACTTTTTCCTCTGTAGGCTTCACTTCGTTTGGCGGAGTGCTATGCATATACTTCATGATAACATTGTCGTAGATATTCTGGTCGTGCACGTGATAGTAGGCGACGGCACTTGTCTTTGGTTTGGCCAGCACCTCATAACTCGCTTGCGTCAGATGCTCGCCAGTCGCCCGAGCGTGGTCTACCCACGCGTCAAAATCACGCACCGTCATAGCCCGGGCTTTAAATTTCATATCGGCAAAGCCTTTTCCGCTGATGTTGGAGGACATACCCTCATACACCCCAGTCGTGTCGGCAGAGACATGTAGTTTCGTCGACATACCGCTCATAACGTAAATTTGTCCCGCCAGCTGCGGTATCCAAAAGCTGTTCATGGGAGCATCGCTCGTCATCGTAAATTCCACCGGCCTGCCAGCAGGGAACGCGACTTCATTTACGCTAGCGACGTTTTGTTCTGGGTATATAAACAGCCATTTCCACTGCAGCGCCACCACTTGCACCTGTAGCGGCTTTTGGCTGCTTGCCAGTGGTTTGAACGGGTCGAGGCTATGGCTTGTCACCCAAGTCACAACGGCAAGTACGCTGATGATAGCAATGGGTATACCCCACCAGAGGGCCTCATAGCCTTTGTGCGTATCCCACTCCGGCTTGTAATCTTGCTTGTGCCCAGCGCGGTATCGCCACGCAAAGCTGAATATCATAAAATACACTGGTACGAGCACCATCAGAGCAAGTGCCGTCGCGAACACCAGTAAATCTCTTTGGCGGTTGGCAATTTCACCACGTGTTTGCAACAGCGGAAAAGAATGGTTGAGTGAAAGCGCCACCAGCACGCCCACCACGAGCGCGGCTCCCACCAGCCACAACACTGTCATTTTCGTGCGGGATAGCCGCGGAACGGAGGGGAGTTTCACCCGGGAACCTTTCGCCACCGCTTGTTTCGGAACCCTCTTCATACTTACGTTTAATTGTACACCACGCCACAACATGCAGCTATGCAAAATTAGCAATAGAGGGTCAGTTATATGAAATCTAGAAATGTTCCCGGATGTGGCTGTAGGAGTAGCCCCAAGTGGCATCGGTTTTTTTGTGGGGGTTGAAGATGTTTTCTGGGTCAAATATGTGCTTCACCTGCTTAAAAAGCGCCAGAACCGGTTTACCAAACTGGGCTTCTAGCCACGGGCCGCGCACCAGACCGTCGTTGTGTTCGCCGCTCAGACTACCGCCGTATTTGAGTACAAGGTTGTTGACTTCGCGCTGTGACGGCTCAATTTTTTTGCGCTCTCGGTCGTCCTCTATTTTCATGAGTGGTATGACATGGAAGTTGCCATCACCCATGTGACCGGCTATGGTTGCGAACAACTTGTATTTTTTTATGATTTTTTGCAGCGCCGGCAGGAATTCTACAAGATACTTTGGTGGCACAACAAAGTCGTCTATGTACGGCGCCGTGTGTTTGTCTTTTACTTTGCTGCGGAGTATCTGGAAGCTGTAGCGGCGCATAACCCAAAACTTTTCGCTTTTGCCTTCGGTTGGGTCTTCTTCAAACCCATTGATTTCGTAGCGCGCACGGAACTTACCGAGGTCTCGGTGCAGGGCACTCACCTTGGCACGAACTTCTTCTTCTGTTTCGCCGTTGAACTCCACCATAAGAATGAGCTTCGGCACACCTCGAAGCAACTGTAAACCGTCTGGTATGAGGCTCCACAGCAAATGCACAAACTTCTTGAAGCCGAGTCGTTTGTAAAAGGCTGGCATGAACCGTAGCGAGAGCAGTAAGGTCTGGTCGTCAAAACTTTCGAACGTCGCCGGTTTGTGCTCAAGTACCTTCGGCACAATGTCTCCCAGATGTTTAATATTTTTTAGGAATAGCACAAGTAAACCTGAGTGTGGTCTGGCTGGCACAAGCCGGAATGTTGTTTCGGTTACAAGCCCCAGCGTACCCTCAGAACCCACAATCAGCTGGCCGAGGTCGAAAATACCGGTTTCTCTGTCCCACACGCGCCACAGTGAGTAGCCCATACTGTTTTTGGTCACATTGGGTTTGGCTTCTTTAATCATGTCGTAGTGTTCTTCGCACAGGTTGTAAATACGCTGGTACAGTTTGCCCTCAAAGTCGCCCTGGTTTATCTTTGCCTGGAGCTGCTTTTTGTTGAGCGGTTTTACGGTATACTCTTTGCCGTCGGCAAAAACTACTTTTAGTTCTGTCACAAAATCTTCGACCTTGCCGTACTCGAGCGATTTCTCACCACCCGAATTATTGGCCGTTATGCCGCCGATTTGGCACATATCGCGGCTCGCAGGGTAAGACGGCATGAGTACATGTTTTTTTAGGGTTTCTCGTTCAAAATCACGGTAGAACACACCTGGTTGCGCCGTACCGCTCAGGCCGGTTATGGGGCCAATGTGTGTAAAATGTTTTGCAAAATCAACAATGATGGACTCATTTATGGCCCCGCCGGCCATATCGGTGCCGGCGGCACGACCGGTAAGGGAAAGCTCCGGGTGTTTCTTTTTATTTGCCGCCACAAACCGCACAAGCCGCTGCACATCGGCGGCATCTTTTGGCTGCGCTACCAGCTGCGGCCTTAGTTCAAACATACTGGCATCGTGACTATAGAATTCTTTCGCTTCCGGAGAATCATCAAGTTCACCGAGGAAGCCGTGTTTTTGGAGGGCTGTTTTTAAATCTTTCATACTTCTTATGTTTTATGATACCTTGCACGGCAGTCAATGTCGAGACTACTTAACTCTACAAAAAGAGTCCGCATAAGCAGACTCTTTTCTTTCGCGGAGACACATGCTATACAACTGGGGTTGGGGGCTGTGGTGGCACTGGAGTATCAGTCGGAACTTGCGGGGAGGCGGGTGCTTGGGTTGATTGCATTTGCGGGGAAACCGATGCATCAGCTGACGGCATTTGTGGGCCAGCCGCAACGGTAGCAGAACCAACCTTGTTAAATGCGTCTTGCACAATAAGCATGCCGATAAACCCTAGCAAGAACAGTACCAAAAATGATATTACCGTCGAGAGCTTGCCACCAGTGACGTGCTCAACACCCTCGCAATATTTCCACATCCACCATATGTTAACGAAAGGAACAAGTATGAGCCACGCAGTTGGAATAGTGGCCCCCCGTGCGTTCATTTCACCCTTTGTTTTGACTTCCCAGTAGATGCCGTACAAACCAAATGTTACCAGTGTGAGTAAGAACACCTTGCCTAAACTACGATTCTCCATTGTTATTCTCCCTTATGTTTTACTGTACTTTTGGATTATAGCCCAAAACACGGGAAGTGCAATGGCCGGCCAAACCGCTACTGCGTTCCCGGGTTGAGTACTGGCCCGGACTGGGTTTTTGCGGCAATTTTATTGAATGTATCTTGCACAATGAGTATATCGATACCGTCAGGCACAGCCAGCAAAATAAGGAGTGCTATAGCAAAACTCATTTTTTCACCCGATACCACCTCGACCCCTTTACTGTACTTCCAAAGCCAAATCGCCACTAGAAATGGGGCAACCAACAAAGTCAAATAGAAGAAAGCCATAGAAAAAATTTGGTTCGTTGTTAGGCTTTTGGCAGTTTCGTCCGAGCTAGAAAAATCTCCGCTGAAGATAAAAAACCCAATGGCAAGAATAACCAATAGCAGAGGCGCTACAAGCCATAGAACTGACGGAATTTTTATATCTTTATTGAGCTGCATCATCTCGCTGCGGGTTTTGACAAACCAATACAGCCGGTATATACCGAGAGTCACTATGGTTAGTAAGAACATTTTGCCGATTGAACGTTGTTTCATACCAGCCAGTATACGCCCCGCTCCGCGGCGGTGCTAGAAAAATCGCATGCGAGTGCGTTTTGATATAGCGTATGAACCTTAATCACGAAACCAAATAACAACGTACGATGTCATCTTGAGCGAAGTCCGCTGGCTAGCGGACGAAGTCGAAAGATCTTCTTTTCACCATATAGCTAGAAGTAAAATAAGGAGATTCCTCGACTTCGCTCGGAATGACAGGGACAAATGTTTCGTGACTCAGGTGTATGAAGATTGCAGAATGCTTGTGGTTATTGCTACAATGAAGTGAAGATGACAGATACAAAACATGGTTCCAAGGTGAAAGTGCTGGTTGTGGGGGGCGGCTTTGGCGGGGTGCGCGCAGCAATTGAGCTTTCTAGGCAGTCACATTTAGAAGTGACGCTTGTGTCAGAAAGGCCAGATTTTTTCTACTATCCCACTATGTACGAAACCGCCACAGGTGGCAGTAGCGAACAGTCCACTGTGCCGCTCGAACAAATTTTTGGTGATGACCCGGTTCGCGTACTCATTGGCAGGGCCGAAAAGCTACATAAGGCCAAGAAAGAGCTAAAGTTGAAAGGTGTTGCCGAGCCGCTGCACTATGACAAGCTTGTTCTTGCACTTGGCGTCGTGACCAACTACTTTGGTATCCCCGGACTTGCAGAGAATACCTACGGTATAAAAAGTGTTGAGGATGCAGAGCGTTTCAAGCGGCACCTCCATGCCCAACTAATTGCCGAAGACCAACCAGATCTCAACTATGTCATTGTCGGCGGAGGCCCCACTGGTATAGAACTCGCGGGTGCGCTCGGTCCATACCTGCGCGATATTATGCAAAAGCACGGGATTCGCGGCAGGGCAGTACACATTGACCTCATTGAAGCCATGCCCCACCTTATGCCGCGTCTGCCAAAACCGGTAGGCCGAACCATTGAGCACCGACTGCGCAAACTAGGGGTTAGGTTATACCTTAATAGCAAGGTCGAAGGAGCTAACAGCGAAGAACTCACTGTCTCAGGGAAGCCAATTCGTAGTCATACCATTGTATGGACAGCCGGAATCGCCAATAACCCATTTTTTACTGATACTGACTTTGCGTTGAGTGGCCGCAAAAAAGTGCTCGTCGACGAGTTTTTGCGCGCCGAAGGCGACAAGGACATTTTTGTCATAGGAGACAATGCCGAAACACCATACAGTGGCATGGCCCAAACAGCTCTTTACGACGCTGAATTTATTGCTCATAACTTTGCCTGCGAGCACGACGAGCGGCCAAAACTCGCATATCGTCCGAAAGAACCGGCGTACGTTACACCCGTTGGGCCAAACTGGGCTTCTATGCTCTGGAAAGACGTTCACCTGCACGGACGCGTGGCATCAATGCTTCGAAGTGCTGCTGATCTGCATGCCTTCACCGAAATCCTTTCCGTTCGTGATGCGGCGGTACAGTGGACAAGCACTCTCGACCGTGAAGACCTTTGCCCCGTTTGCAACTCCGTCAGCTAATGGACTAGAGTTACTTGGCGAGTGATTTCAACAAAATAATGACACTAACTACAATGCAGTGAGCGACACCCACTACTACCGCTGTCTTGAGGGAATTTTCCTTTGTTTTAGCAGATTTGGCGAGGGTCACCAGCAAAGACACTACAGATAAAGCAATGTCAGCCAACAGGGCAGTAGATAAATCAATAAAGCCAAGTCCTGCAAGCATCAACATCAGAAGAGAAGGCAGCCCAGCAAGTACTAATCCCCTATGCACGACTAGCTCATGACCCCACCTATAGTCTGACGGGGCTGAATCATGGACAACCCGATAGGCGGTGTACGAAGCTAGCATACTCGCACTCCATAATCCAAACGTCGTAAGGACGATGGTTATAGACGCATAAGCTATTGTTAGCTTTTCCGCAGACATTAGTAAGCCGACATTTACGGCCATTAGCGTGAGGACACCGTATATGCGCTCTTTTAGATAGTCTACATACACCTGTTGGCTCTTCAGTGCTTCTTTGGGCATGAATAATGAAATCACGCGCGTAGTATACCATGGCAGCCAAGCAACAAAACTGTCATACTAGGTACCGTGAACCAGTTTGCTAATCAATATAGCCAGCTCAATGCAGCACAGCGCGAAGCAGTAGATACCGTGTATGGCCCCGTGCTCGTTATTGCCGGACCGGGGACAGGGAAGACCCAGCTGCTTAGCGCGCGCGTGGCGCACATTCTTGAGGTAACCGACGCTCTCCCGCAAAATATTCTGTGTCTCACGTTCACCGAAAGTGGAGCAAAAAATATGCGCGAGCGACTCGTTTCATTCATTGGGCAGGCGGCATACGATGTACAAATCGGTACCTACCACGCCTTTGGCAGCACTATCATAGGGCGCTTTCCGGAATACTTTACCGAGCTGCGACTGGAACGTCCGGTGGATGAGCTCGGTAAACGGCAAATTCTTATGGATATCATAGAAAACACAGACTACCGCAGCCCTATAAAACAAACTCGTCACCACCTGGGCGACCTAGTCAGTACCATCAGCGAGGTAAAGCGCGGCCTGCTTTCGCCGAAAGATTTGCGCAGTGTCGCCACAGATAACATCGGCGCTATCGAACAAACAAAACAGGATATTGCAGCGCTCCTTGCACCATTTTCGTCGCGTATGCCAAGCAAATTAGCCGTTGCCGAACCACTTTTTCGGTCTGTACTAGAGCTTCTGCGCACAAACGCCCGTCAGCCCGCACACGCCGTACAACCCTTGCTAAACCTTGCCGTTCAAGATTTAGATGCAGCACTCGGGGCTGCCCTCGATGCCGCAAGCACCAAACCGCTCACGGCGTGGAAAAACAAATGGCTGGTAAAAGATGCCGAAAACAACTTTATGCTAGCCGGGCTACTTGAGGCGAGACGAATAGAGGCATTGGCAGATGTTCTGGAACAGTATCAAGCCAAATTGGCCGAGAAAGGTCTGTACGATTTTGACGACATGATACTACGCGCTATTGATGTACTAGCCGAGAATGATGAACTGCGGTTCACGCTGCATGAACAGTACCAGTTTTTGCTGCTCGACGAATTTCAAGATACAAACGCCGCACAGCTCAAGCTGGTTGAACTACTCACAAACAACCCAAGCCAAGAACGCAAACCAAATGTGCTTGCAGTAGGCGACGACGACCAAGCAATTTACGGTTTTCAGGGCGCCGAGGCCAGCAATATGCTGGATTTCTATCACATGTACAAAGACGTCCGGGTGATATCTCTCTCTGATAATTACCGTTCCCAGACGGAAATTCTGGAAACTGCCGCTCGAGTTGCCGGGCAAATTGAATCCCGCCTGCATAGTCAGTTTCAGGGCGTCACAAAAACGCTGCGCAGCCAGAATATGAATGTACCATCGCCGATGATTACGAGGCGTAGCTACCGCAGTGCCGTTGCCGAACGCACCGCCGTTGCAGAGCAGATTGCGGGTCTTATAGCTTCAGGAACGCCCGCGGCACATATTGTCGTACTGGCACCCAAGCATAAATACCTGGAACCACTCGTCCCGTATTTGCAAAACCGCGACCTCGCGGTGTCATACGAAAAGCGTGAAAATGTGTTGCAGGCGCCCGTTGTACGAGAGCTACTTACCATGAGTCGCCTAGTTCTGGCGCTACACGCAAACGACCACCGCACCGCTGACAGTCTGTGGCCCGAAGTGCTCAGCTACGATTTTTGGGATTTTTCTACGGCCGATATTTGGCAGCTGTCGTGGCGAGCAAGCGATGAACGGAAAACGTGGAGTGAACTGCTGCTGGCTTCGCGCGAATTCAAACATGCCACCCTCCTCCTACTCACGCTTGCGGGCAAGGTTGAGACAGAGTCACTCGAGTACGCGCTCGATGTGCTTATAGGCACCAGCGACATCCAAACTCATGACCGTGAACTTCCAAGTGTACGTAGCCCGCTGAGAGACTACTATTTTAAGCAGCGCGGCGAAAACGTCTTATACGAAACCGTTACGCAGCTGACTGTCTTGCGCTCGCGCCTTCGGGAACACGAAACCGGGGAAGGGCGAGTGCTCAGTCTGGGCGACTTACTCGGCTTTGTAGCCGCCTATGAGACAGCCGAGCAACCCATGCTCAATACAAGCCCCTACAGCCAGGCGAACGATGCAGTGCAGCTTATGACTGTATTTAAAGCCAAAGGGCTTGAGTTTGACCATGTGTTTTTGGTTGCCTGTGATGATAGCGTTTGGGGTAGCCGCGCCAGTGGCGTGGGCAATAAACTCACCCTTCCGGCAAACCTAGCCCATATTCGGCACGCTGGCAGCACCGACGACGAACGTTTGCGTCTTCTCTACGTTGCGATAACCCGTGCTCGCTATGGGCTGCACCTCACCAGTCATGAACAAACATTCGGCGGCCGTTCTACCGAGGCAGTGAAGTACTTCGATGAAAGCAGCGACGAGCAGGACGCCCGCCGCACGCGAATACTCCCGGAGGCGCAGCAGCTCGTTGAGAAGGATGATTCCGAGCACCCCAGCCTCGAAGCACTAACGATGAACTGGCAGCAACGCCACTACAACGCGCCAGCACCGCTAGTTGAACTCCTCCGTGAACGTTTGGAGCGCTACCAGCTGAGCCCCACGCATTTGACACATTTTCTTGACCTTAAATACGGCGGTCCAGAGAGTTTTCTGCTCGGAACAATTTTGCGTTTTCCAAGTGCACCGAGCACCGATGCAAGCTTTGGAACCGCCATACACGAAACCTTGCAGTGGGCACAGGGCGTCATGAACAGTACGGGTAAACTTCCTACCGCGGCAGCGACAAGCGCCCACGCCGCGCAGTATCTCGCCCGTGAAACACTGACGCCAGAACAACTTACCGTCCAAACAGAGCGCGCCGCTCATACCCTCCGCAGCTTTTTTGCCGCACATGGTAAGGATTTTGCGGCAGGGAACGTTGCCGAGAAATCCTTCCGGGATGAGGGTGTTTTCAGTGGTGAAGTTCACCTGGGAGGCAAAATTGACTTGCTTGAAATAGACAAAACTGCCAAAAAAATTGTCGTTGTCGACTATAAAACCGGTCAACTGGGTAGCGACCCGAGCAAACTCTACCGCTACACTCTACAGCTATACTGCTACAAACTCCTAGTTGAGGGTTCACACACCTACAGGGGGTACAGCGTAGAAGCTGGTAGACTTGTGTTTGTAGAACCAGACAGCGACGGCAAAATTATCACAAAACAAATACGCTTTGAACAAAAAGAAACCAAGCGAGTTCAAGAACTCCTACTAGCGATGTGGCAGCACGTCATGGCACTGGACATGCCAGATACTTCGGCTTACGGTGACAGCCTAAAAGATATTCATGCTTTTGAGCAAAAACTACTAGAAGAAAGTAGAGGATAGCTGGCACCATCTGTGAGTAGCCACATAAAACGCCAAGAAAAAAAGCCGCTCTAGGGGAGCGGCTTTTTTATAAATTCGAAAACTTACTTCTTAGAGGTTGTTTTGCGCTTCGCGGGAGCCTTGCGAGCAGCTGACTTCTTGGCAGCAGCACGCTGTGCAGCTACCGTCTTTACTGCTGGCTTCGCTACTTTCGCTTCAGCAGCCTCGGCTTTCGCCTCTGCCGCCTCAGCAACTTCGGTTTCTACAAAAAGCAGGTTGTACAAGTTAAACCCAACAACCGCACCAAGGACAGGTCCAAGTACATAGGTACCCCAACCAAACTGATGAACGCTAAATGCAACAGCTGGGTTCAACACACCTGCAGAACCAAGCGATGCAATGATGGCACCAGCGGTTAAACCACCACCGACCATGAAAGCCTTTAGCCCAAGACTTAAGCGTTGGTAAATGGCAGAAGCCACCGCAAATGAGAATACAAACGTACCCGCTGCTTCTGCAACAAGCAGACGAGCGTCATAGGTGCCGTTATTTTTGGCGTTTTCAAGTTTTGTGAAGTACACGAACAGATACCATGCAGCTGCCGCACCAGCAAACTGAGCAATGATGTAGCTGAGCGCCTGAAGTGTTCGCAGTTTACGAACCGTCCAAAGACCAATAGTCAGAGCAGGGTTAAACACTGCTCCCGAAATCCCCGCTAGCGCAACTACCAAGAGTACAAGCGTAAGACCAGCTGCCGACGCAATAAAGTACGGGTAGCTGAGCTGAGAGTGCGATAGTGCTAGCACAGCGAGCGCGAGTACAGCGGTACCCAAAAACTCACTCACAAGCATCGCGAGCTTATTTTTACGAAACATAATTGTTATTCCTCCACTTATTTGTGATACTACAAGCTTACAGAGATATCATTGTTTTGTAAAGAGCGTTTACACTCATGCCTAGGCTATTTGAGCCGTATCGATAGTCAGGAGCGGATGAGAACCGTCGCCAAGTTCTGCGTACGTTGCGAGCTGGAACGCAACAGCGGCCTGGTGTAGAGCCGGATACATCTCCACCGCATCAGGTCGACCAGTCGCAAGAGCTTTTGCAATATCATCAACGTACCATGCATCTATGAAGAACACTTTTTTCCCGGTGACTTTCACGGAAGAATCTCGGTCGAGGGTCATACCTCTAACTTTATTCCATACCACCGCTAGCTCATCATGGATATCAACCAAAACTTCATGGTTCTTTCCCTCGTTTTGCGCAGCCTCAATGTCGTGCATTGCCTTGGGGCTATAGGAGGCATTTCGCTCGGCTACAAGTTCTGGCGCTACATAGTGAGTAACTCCTAGGACTCCACTGAGAGCTTGGGCCGCGCTGAGAACGTTTTTGTCACCCAGTGCGATTCGTTCAGTCGAAAGTATGTGTTTTTCGCCCGCGCCGCACCCTGTTAATTCAGCACCAGTTTCAGGGTTTCGATAGCCGCTGTCCTTCGCGCCGACCGTTGTATGCCCGCCAATGGTAATTCCTTGTGCAGTCAATAATTCACCGACCTCAAGCGCCCGTCCTGTAGCCGTTGGTGCACTTTTCTCCCCATAAAAACCTGCTACTAGCTCGGCCGCGGCGAAACCAGTTTGCAATGGACCACCTGCGCACTGTGGGCCAAGCTCTGGGGCCGTACCTGCAAGGGTAACCTCGCAGCTTCGTCCGTCCATACATACACCTGCTGCACCTTTGTTCACGGGCACCAAAAATTGCTTAATCTCTTCGGCAAGCGCAGTTAATTGTTCAGGAGTTTGGGTGGCTGCGTGAAGCGCGCCATCACCGAAACCTATTGGTCTCCCTATTTCAATAGTCACTAAACTAGTTTGGACTTCACCCGGTGCTAACATACTTAAATCCATAACTTCCTTCATGAAAACGTCTTCATAATTTACTTAATTTATGCGTTATATAAATATCACGTTTGATTTTACGCTTGTAACATATATCACACAAGTGTTTTTTGTGACCGATGTCACGGCGGCCAACACTACATGCATGTAGACTGACTACGAAAGATAGATTGCATGAATACCGCAAACCCATTTGAACGCATACCGTCAAACCCGTATGAAAAGACAGGTACTGTTCTCGATTACATCCTCGAAGCATCATTTGGTGGCCTCGAATCGGACCCTGACATAGCATTACAGCACTGGAATAGCTTACACCCAGACGCAAGAAGGCTTCTCCAAGTGGAAAGCACCGGCATGGCAAACGATAATATGGCCTTAAGCGGGCAATGCGCTCGGGATTTATTAGTTCTTGATCTTGTTGGCGCGCAAGCGGCTTAGCCCCGGCGGTGGCGGCGGTGGAGGTCGGCGACTTTTAGTCGTACCATATGGCGGTCTACGAGCTGGTGAGCCTTTTCTAGCTCTACTTGGTCGGTGGCGGTATCGCGCATCTTGAGCGCTCGGTCTAGAGCGGCTTTGGTTTCAGCCTCAATAATGTCTTCGCCGTGGTCGGCTTCGTCTACAAGTATCTTTATATGGTCTGCGTTAACTTCTACTATGCCACCACTCACCGCAAAATATTCAAGCTTATCCAGCGGGTCAGTCCGCTTGCGGCGCACTTGTATGACGCCGGTGCGTGCAAGTGTCACCAGCGGCTCATGGCCGGGGAACACTCCAATCTCACCATCCACCGTAGGGATGACAACCTCATAGACATCTTCGTCAAATTTGCTGCCAGAGAGAGTAACTAATTGTAGCTGCATAGGTCGCTCCTTTGGTATTTGGTATTTGGTATTTGGTATTTGGCGGGCTTAATTCGAAACCAGCATAGCTGCAATTGGGCTTTGCCAGATACTAGATACCTTATACCAGATACCATTTAGTCCTTCTTCTCGCTTAATGGGCCGCCGGCCATGTAGAACCAGCTCTCGGGCTTGTCATCGTACTTACCGTTCAAAATGTCACGACAGTCGCGAACGGTGTCTTCTACCTTCACAAATGCGCCAGGGTTGCCGGTAAATTTCTCTGCAACGAAAAACGGCTGGGCCATAAATCGCTGCAAGCGGCGTGCCCGGTTCACAATCTGCTTCTGGTCGTCGCTCAGTTCTTCCATGCCTAAGATGGCAATGATATCTTGGAGCTCTTTGTACTGCTGCAGAACGCGCTGAACCTCACGAGCAACTTCGTAGTGCTCCTGGCCAACAATTTCGGGGTCAAGAATGGTCGAACTCGAGTCCAGAGGGTCGACAGCCGGGTAAATACCAATTTCGGTCAGACCCCGGTTAAGCACAATGGTGCTGTCGAGGTGAGCGAATGTGGTAGCAGGAGCGGGGTCGGTAAGGTCATCCGCAGGAACGTAGACGACCTGAATTGAGGTAATAGAACCTTTTTTGGTGCTCGTAATACGCTCTTGCAGCGCACCCATTTCCTGTTGCAGGTTTGGCTGGTAGCCCACCGCACTTGGCAGACGACCAAGCAGGGCAGACACTTCTGAGCCAGCTTGAGTAAAGCGGAAGATGTTATCTACAAACAACAGCACGTCTTTCCCTTGGTCGCGGAAGCTTTCGGCCATAGTGAGGCCGGAAAGTGCCACACGCAAACGTGCGCCTGGTGGTTCGTTCATCTGGCCAAACACCATGCTCGTTTTGTCGAGCACGCCGGCGTCTTTCATTTCGTGGTACAGGTCGTTCCCTTCGCGGGTACGCTCACCAACACCGGCAAATACCGAGTTACCACTGTGGAATTTGGCAATGTTATTTATCAGTTCCTGGATAAGCACGGTTTTGCCCACACCAGCACCACCGAAGAGGCCCACTTTACCACCCTTCGCAATTGGGGCAATCAGGTCGATGACTTTGATTCCCGTTTCCAGAATTTCGGTCTTGTTGCTTTGCTCGTCGAGTGCGGGTGGGTCGCGGTGAATTGGTGCGCGCTTGCCCTTCGGCATAGGCAAACTGTCTATGGGGTCACCAACCACGTTAAACATACGTCCCTGTGTTTCGTCGCCGACCGGCACCGAAATAGCTGCGCCGGTTGCAGTGACGCTCTCGCCGCGCTTCAGCCCATCGGTACTCTGCATAGAAACTGCGCGCACAGTGTGTTCGTCAAGGTGCTGCGCGACCTCTAGTGTAAGTGTTTCGTCGCCGCGCTTGATTTCGAGTGCATCATAAATGTTTGGCAAGCTGCCGCCCACAAACTCTACGTCGACTACGACGCCCACAACCTGAATTACTTTCCCTGTGTTATCATTCATTATCATTCCTTTCTTCAGTATCTAGTATTTGGTATCTGGTATTTGGCTGTCTGGGTCTGACGCCTTTGCCGCTCATGACAGCTTTGCGTAGACCAGTAGTCAACTTCAAAACACGAACAGATTGATTGGCCGGAGCTTCAAATAGGCTAGCTTCAATATAGCGCAAATCCCTGGCTAGAAGCAGCTGATTTTGCAGCTCAGTAACGGACCCTAAAGACATGTCATAGAATCGAGCCTTATCAGACGCCGTTGCTCTGGAAAAACCTTCGGCAATATTAGAAGTAACAGAAACACAAGCCCGGCGCATTTGATTCGACAAGCCGTGCTTCTCATCAGACGGGAATTTCTTGGTTACGTTATATATCATAAGGGCAAGTTTATGTCCTTCCTGCCATGCGACAAGGTCAGTAAACCCTTTGATTATTGGCTTCGCCTTGTCCACGCCAGATACTAAATACCCAATACCAGATACCATATTAGCCTTTCATTGCTTCGGCGCCGCCCGATATTTCGGCGAGTTCTTGGGTTATGGCCGCTTGGCGAGCCTTGTTCATTTCGAGCGTCAGGTCATCAGCAAGCTCGCTGGCGTTATCGGTTGCGTTCTTCATGGCCAGCATGCGCATGCTGTGTTCGCTCGCGCGGGCATCGAGCAGTGCTTGGAATATTTCTGCTCCAACCAGACGGCGCGCAACACCCTCCAGGACAACCTCGCTGCTTGGCTCATATACCGCATCGCGTACAAAAGAAGTCACATCTGTTTTCATGACACCAGCGGGTAAAATTCGTTCTACCACCGCCGTCTGCGTCATACTACTCACAAATTTGGTGTATATAATGTCGACAGCGTCAACCTTGGTTTCCTCAAACATGGCACATGCCGTGGTGAGAATGGCGTAAAACTCAGAGCCTTCTGGGTGATCCGGCAGGTCAGTGTAGGTTCCGCACACTTCAGTGTCTTTGAGCCGGGTCACAAACTGCGATGCCTTACGCCCAACTGCTATGGTTTCGTTACGCACGCCGCTGGCATCGTCTTCGCGCAGTGCCTGAATGTACGCTTTCAAAATGTTGGCGTTATAGGCGCCGGCTAGGCCTTTGTCTGAGGCAACGACGATGATAAGGCGGCCTTTGACCTCCCGTTTCTGAAACAGCGGGTGTCGGTCGGTCGCACCCTGACCCGACAAATACGCCAGCAGCTCGTTCGCCGTGCGCGTATAGTCGCTGGTGGCTTTGGTGGCGTCTTGAGCTCGGCGCATCTTGCTGGCTGCGACCATTTGCATAGCCTTCGTAATCTGCTTGGTGCTTTTGACCGAGCGAATCCGGCCTTTAAGCTGGCGAGTAGAAGCCATTATACATAACTCCGATTACAGATAGCATCAGGTGCTACAGGCGAGCGGTGTATCTGGTATCTGGTATCTGGTATCTGGCTATACAGCCGCACCAGCCCGCTAGATACTAAATACTCCATACTAGATACCATATTACGCTTCGAATCCTTTCGCAGCCGCAGCGGAAACCTTGGCTAGCAGCTTACCGGTGGCACTATCTGCTTCAACCTTTTCATCACCAGTGTTCAGCGCATCCATCTCTTTGCCGTGTTCTTTGGCGAGCTTGGCAAGCAACGCAGCCTGAGCATCTTTGATTTTCTCGCGGGGAACGCGGTCAAAATGGCCTTCGTTCACGGCAAAAATAGAGGCAACTTGCTCCCAAATACTGAGCGGGCTGTACTGCGGCTGCTTGAGCAGCTCGGTGAGGCGCTGCCCGCGCTCAATTTGCTTTTTGGTTGCCTCATCAAGGTCACTACCAAACTGAGCAAAGGCGGCGAGTTCGCGGAACTGGCTAAGCCCAAGCTTTAGGCCACCAGCAACAGATTTCATAGTCTTGGTTTGGGCGGCACCACCCACGCGCGACACCGAAAGACCAGCTGAAATCGCTGGGCGAATACCCTGATAAAACAGGTCTGTTTCCATGAAAATCTGACCGTCCGTAATGGAAATAACGTTTGTCGGAATGTAGGCCGAAATGTCACCAGCCTGCGTTTCAATAATGGGCAGGGCAGTGAGACTTCCAGCCCCAAGCTCGTCACTGAGCTTTGCAGAACGCTCAAGCAGGCGAGAGTGCAGGTAGAAAACATCGCCCGGGAAAGCTTCGCGCCCTGGTGGACGGCGGAGCAAGAGCGACATTTGGCGGTACGCGACGGCGTGCTTCGTAAGGTCATCGTAAATAATGAGCGCGTGTTTGCTATTGTCGCGGAACCATTCACCCATAGCAGTACCAGCATATGGCGCGAGGTACAGCAGAGAAGCTGGGTCACTTGGGCCGGTGGCAACGACAATCGTCTGGTCCATCACGCCCTCTTGCTTCAGTCGCTCTACCAAACGAGCAACCTTAGAAAGTTTTTGACCGACCGCAACATATATATTCACCACGCCGGTCTTCTGCTTTGCCTGGTTAATCATGGTGTCAAGCGCAATGGCTGTTTTACCAGTTTGGCGGTCACCAATGATAAGTTCGCGCTGGCCGCGGCCAATTGGGAACATTGAGTCTATGGACATGATGCCCGTCATGAGTGGTTCATGAACGCCTTTTCGCCCCATAACACCTATGGCTCGTTGTTCTACAAGGCCAGTTTCTTTGGTTTTTATGGCCGGGCCACCATCGAGCGGCTGGCCGAGCGGGTTTACAACACGGCCCAAAAGCTCTGGCCCGACAGGTACTTCTAGCACGACACCCTTAAGCTTCACCGCATCACCGGCGACGACATAGCGGTCCTCGCCGAGCAGTACCGCACCAATTTCATCTTCCATAAGGTTAAGGGCAAATGCCTCCACCACACCGTGGGTCGTCTGGATTTCGAGCACTTCAGCATACCCAGCGCTACGCAGGCCATGTACCCAAGCCACACCGTCACCCACACGGGTAACAACACCTGTTGACTCCATATTTTCACCATTGTCGAGCTGCGCGATGGCGTCGCGAAGCCCTTTTGATAATTCGCTGACTGCAATATCTGGCATAACGATTACTAAGTCCTTTCTATACTTTCGCGGCGCGAAGGCCATTTAGTTTATGTGCAAGCGTCGCATCATACGAAGCATCAGCTGTCTGCAAACGAATACCACCCAATACGCTTGGGTCCACCACCTCACGCAAGTACACGTCGCGCATACCCACTTGGGCGGCAACAGCCTGACGCAATTCGTCGTCGAGCGGGCGGGCAGAGGTAACCGTGACAACCGCCGTGCCTTGTTCGTACAGGGCGTCTTCTATGGCGCGGGCTACCAGTGCGGCTTCCCGTACTCGGCGCGTCTCGACCAAATAGGCAGCCACTTCTTGCATAACTTGTTCGGGTACCAAACCCGAGCGGACGCGTTCAGCCACGTACTGTGCAATCTTGCGCCGGCTGAGTTTGCCCTGCATATTAGGCTTCCACCTCTTTTATAGACTGGGTAATCAGCTGTTTGTCGACACCGGCGTTGACTGTTTTGCCAACGACTTTTTCCGTGGCCTGGGCGACTAGCTCAATGGTTTCATTGTGCAGTGCCTTTTTGGCGGCAATCACATCTTTTTCAATGGACTCGTGGGCTGCCGCCACGATTCGCTCGGCCTGTACTTTCGACTTTTCTTCAGTTTTGGCGAGCAAACCAGCCGCTTCTTCTTTCGCCGTTGCGACGATGTCGGTGGCCTCACTGCGAGCTTGTTTCAGCAACTTGGCAAGTTTTTCTTCGGTTTCGGCCGCTTGTTTTGCTGCATCGGCTGCCGCTGCATTACTTTCGTCTATACGAGCCTGCCGGTCATCGACCGCCTTCATAAGCACCGGGAAAACGTACTTACTGAGCAGCCAGACCAAAATCGCAAAGGCGATAATCTGGAAAACAAGCAGTTTCATGTCTATCCCAAGCGCCTTTACCGGGTCAGTCGCTTCGGCTGCTTCACTCGCAAATTGTGTAAATAAATATGTCACGTAAATTCCTATTGTTAGCAATGCCTATTAACCCTTCGCGAGGAAGCCCACGATGATACCGATGATAGCCAGTGAGTCAGCGAAGACAATAGCGGTAATCATGAGGGTTCGTAGTTCACCAATCTTTTCTGGGTTGCGGCCTGCAGCACCAAGGGCGCCCTTACCGATAAGACCAACGCCCATAGCAGCACCGAGTGCCGGTAGTGCGTAAGCGAGTGCGAAAGCGATATTTTCCATTTGTTATAACTCCTTATTTAACTTGGTTAGTACTATTTACAGGGGTGTGTTTTACCTCATTTGGCCGCAGCTACCTCCGTGGTATGAGCAGATTCATGAGCAGATTCATGTGAGCCACCATGGCTCGCGGTCGCTAGGCTGGCAAAAATAAGCGTCAATACATAAAACACGTAGGCCTGAATGAAGCCAATAAACAGCTCAAACGCCATGAAAAACGGCAGCACAGCCGAAGCTGCATAAGAGGCAAGCCCGGCCACAATGGCTAGCAGGGCAGCGCCAGCAAAGGCGTTGCCGAAAAGCCGAAGACTCAGCGCAATCAAGCGCGAAAATTCACCAATGAGTTCGAGGAAGCCTTCGAACGCCCCAATCGGGTTTTTGAGCGGACTAATAATATAGCGCTTCGCATTGCCGAAAAACCCATGCTGTTTAATAGCGTAGTACTGTACCGCCGTCATACTCGTTATAGCGAGAGCAATCGTAAAATTGAGGTCGGTCGGCAGGGAACGAAGGAGTTCGCCGCCGTGCCAGCTTACCGAATGACCAACTCCCGGCAATATATCCGCCCAGTAACTAATGAGTACGGTGAAAAATATGGTCAGTGCCAGCGGAGCAATGCTGCGTGCCATGGTGCGGTCGGGTACTATGTCGTACACGGCTTTGTACATGCCTTCGAACGCCCACTGCACAAGGCCAACAAACCTATTCGTACGACCTTGCTTTACCATAGAAGCCGTGTAGAAAAATATTGCCAGCAGCACGGCTACGCTAAATCCGCCCAGCAGCATTGCGTTGGTAATAGGCAGCGGGCCAATATGGAAGATTGCCTCCGTGGGTAATACAATATTAAGCTTTTCACTCGCAAAAAAATGAGGTGATATCATTTCGATTCACCTCGTATTTCTTCTGTTGGTCGTACCATTTGGCGACGAATGAGAAGTGCGGCCAGCAGCGCCCCAACGGCTACGCCCACGAGCATAAGCCATGGTTTCGTGCCAAACCGTAGGTCGTAGTGACGCCCAACAAGTAGCAAACCGATAGTTGGCACAAACATCCGCCACGTAGTATCGGCCATATCGAGTAGCACTGCAGAGGCAGCACTCTTAGAGCGCGCCGTATGAGACCCAGGCGTGGTTGCAGATGTATCCGCCATTACGTTTCTAGATTGTAACAGAGAGTACGGGTAACGTAAAGAGTTCTCGTAGTTTTTTTGTAATATTTCTCACAGACATACTTGGCGAATAGGCATTTCGTGCGGTAGAATGAGACATGGAACAATTTACTCTTTCACTCACATTCAACGACGTACTCCTCCGTCCGGGCTACTCGGGCTTTGACCGAGCAGACATAAACCTACAAACTAAACTGACTCGTAAACTGGCGCTTAGGGCGCCATTTGTGTCTGCGCCCATGGACACGGTTACCGAAGCACGCCTGGCAATCGCTCTCGCGGAAGCTGGAGGTGTCGGTATCATCCACCGCAACCTGACCGTTGAGCAACAGGCCGCGGAAGTAAAAGCCGTCAAAAATGCTGGGCAGCTTGTTGGCGCGGCGGTTGGCAGCAGCGCGGGCTACGAATCACGCGTCGAAGCGCTGGTCGCGGCAGGAGTAGACTTCATTCTCGTCGACTCAGCTCATGGCTACGCGAAGAAAGTTATTGAAACAGTTACCTTTATCAAAAAGAATTATAGCGTTGAAGTTATGGCAGGCAATATCGCCACAGCCGACGGCGCGGGGGCGCTCATAGACGCTGGCGCAGACAGCTTGCGTGTTGGCATGGGACCAGGGGCGATTTGTTCTACGAGAGTTGTTTCCGGCATGGGCGTGCCACAGCTTTCAGCGCTACTCGAAATCAAGCCCGTCGCCCATAAAGCGGGCGTGCCGGTAGTGGCCGACGGCGGACTCATCAACTCCGGTGACGCGCTGAAGGCACTTGCCGCCGGCGCGAGCACGGTGATGATGGGCCGCATGTTTGCCGCGACAGAGGAGTCACCCGGCGAGGTGACACGTTTCAAAGCCGACCAAGTGCCCTCGCGTTTTCGCAGCATCCTCGACGGTTCAGACGAATACGTTTTCAAGTCGTACCGTGGCATGGGCAGCATTGGCGCCATGAAAAAAGGCCTAGAAATAAGCAGTGAGGACGAATTCCACGGCAAAAACTACACCGGTGATGTGCTGGTGGCCGAAGGCGTCGAAGGACTCGTGCCGTCATCTGGCACTGTCAAGCAACTTATAGATATGTGGATGGGCGGGATGTTTAGCGGGATGTACTACGTCGGCGCAAAAGACATAGAAGAGCTATGGGAAAAGGCCGCATTTATCCAAATTACCCAGGCCAGCCTGACCGAAAGCCACCCGCACGACCTATTCATCACTAACGACGGAGGGAACTACCGGTAAATGACTACGAATCCTGAGTGCAAAAAAAATGAATGCCCCAGTCTTCAAGGTTGCATGGCTCAATATGGATCTATCTACCAAGACCCTGAGACTGGAAGCATCGATCCTCGCCAAGCAAGAACACTCACACGGCAGATTATAGACTGTTGTCTCGAAGGGAAGCCTGGTTCCTGCTATGCAAAAGATCTTGCGCCCTCTTTAGAAGAACTAGCTGTGATAGCAGGTACGGAACGAGCTCAATCATGAGTCAAGAAACCCTCGTCATCCTAGACTACGGCAGCCAGTATACCCAGCTCATCGCTCGCAAGGCGCGCGAGCTTGGCGTCTATAGCATCATCCTACCGTTTCGCGCCACGGCCACTGAAATCGCCGCTTACGACCCGAAGGGTATCGTCCTGTCGGGCGGGCCAAATTCTGTCTATGAAAAGGACGCACCACCGCTCAACCCAGATATTTTCAGCCTTGAAGTGCCCATCCTGGGCATCTGTTACGGCATGCAGCTATTCGCCCTGAACCTTGGCGGCAAAGTCGAGCCCGGCACCACGCGGGAATACGGCAATGCCACCATTTCACTCACTGCTGAAAGCTCACTCATAGATGAAAAAGCCGCCGGCTCAACCGTGTGGATGAGCCATGGTGACCACGTTGCGAGCGCCCCTGAGGGATTCACCATCACCGCCAAGAGCGGCGATATTATCTGCGCCATGGAAGATGCAGCCCTGGGGCTGTATGGCCTGCAGTTTCACCCAGAAGTCGCACACAGTATACAGGGCAAGGACATCCTGGGACGGTACTTTGACCTCTGTGGCTTCACGCGCAATTGGTCGGCCGGTTCGCTCGTAGACGATGCCATTGCCCGCATCCGCGAAACTGTGGGTGACGCCAAAGTCGTCTGCGCACTTTCCGGAGGCGTAGACAGTTCTGTAGCTGCCACGTTGGTAGACAAAGCCATCGGCACACAGCAAACCTGCATTTTCGTCGACACCGGTTTACTGCGCGCCAATGAGTACGAAGAAGTGCTGGCCGCCTATAAAGCAGTGGGGCTGAATGTTAAACCCATTCGCGCCGCTGAAGACTTTTACGCCAAACTCAAAGATATTGAGGACCCCGAGACAAAGCGCAAAATCATTGGCGCCGAGTTCATAGCCATTTTTGAACGCGAAGCTCGGAAAGTACAGGGCACGAAGTTCTTGGTACAAGGCACGCTCTACCCGGACGTTATCGAATCTGTCTCGGTCAATGGCCCCAGTGTGACTATAAAATCCCACCACAATGTGGGCGGCCTGCCCGAAAAAATGCAGCTGAAGCTCATAGAACCACTGCGCGAACTTTTTAAAGATGAGGTTCGTGAGTTGGGTGCCACCCTCGGGTTGCCAGAAAAAATGGTGCAGCGGCAGCCATTCCCAGGACCCGGCCTTGCCATACGCATTATTGGCTCCGTCACGCCCGAGCGCATAGACATACTGCAAAAAGCCGATGCCATTGTGCGCGAGGAAATAGAGAACCACCCCGTCCGCCCAGAAGTCTGGCAATTTTTCGCGGTATTGTTGCCTATAAAGAGCGTTGGGGTGATGGGCGATGGCCGCACCTACGAACAAGTCTGCGCCGTCCGCGCCGTGAGCAGCAGTGACGGCATGACGGCAGACTGGGCAAAGTTGCCGCACGAACTACTAGCCAAAATTTCCAGCCGCATCGTCAGCGAAGTGCGTGGCATAAACCGCGTCGTCTACGACATAACCAGCAAACCCCCCGGCACCATCGAGTGGGAATGATACCGGCTATATGACCTAGAGACTTCCGTTATTAGCGATTGCTACAAATTCTTCAAGTGTGACAATACGAACGGTGTCTTTGTAGGCGATATACTTTTCTAGCCCGCCACCGGTGTAAAAATCCCTGAGCTTCCAGCCCGCACCACCCAGGACCAAATATGCCTTTGTCGCTTTGTTAGCTGCGTCCTCTACTGCAGCCATTAAGCAGACAACTTCGAAAGGAACCTTTTGCTCGGCAGTACCGGAGGTTTGTTGCCATTTCAGCGAAACAATAATTTCTTCTTCACCCTTACGCACTACCACATCAGCCATATGCCTGCCGCCACCGAGTCTTTGACCGACGTTTACTTGTGCAGCATAGGTGTATCCGCCCCTTGTGAGCGAGGGCAAAATCATACTTTCAAGTACCCCACCTGTTCTCGTGTCTCTCGGTACCATAATGATTTCTCCGTTACGTTATAGATAGATCTTTATACCTTTTCACCGAAAGATCAAGGTACGATGCGTCCTTATCGATACCGATAAATTTTCTACCATACATAGCAGCAGCAATACCAGTCGTGCTACTACCGGTAAACGGATCTAGCACAATGTCACCCGGCTTTGTGCTTGCGAGAACGACTCGTCGAAGTAGATCGAGTGGCTTTTGAGTGGGATGCTTGCCAAATTTTTTCTCTTCTTTCTTTGGCGTGGGCAGCGACCAGACAGAGCGCATTTGTAGCCCAGGTTTTTTCATTGCGTCTTCGGGCCACGCGCCCTCCTTCATAAGCTTATATTCAAAGTGATGTTTTGCATTTTTTTCCTTGCGTGCCCAAATGAGCGTCTCGTGGCTCGCCGTGAAATATCTACCGCTTAAGTTCGGCGAACCATTTGGCTTAAACCAGGTAATATCATTTAAGATATGAAACTTCTCGACTTGCACAGCAAAACCGCACGAGTAAATTGAGTGGTAAGTACCACTTATCCATAATGTTCCTTCAGGCTTCAAGACTCTTCGACACGCACGAATCCACTCTATATGGAATTCAAAATCTTTTTTAAGGCCCTGACTTACATCCCAATCACCTTTATGAACATTGACTCTTTTACCCGCATGTACCGTAAAGCCCCCGTTCGAAAGGTTGTAAGGCGGGTCGGCAAAAATCATATCTACAGAGTTCTCTGGCAGTTGCTTCAAAATACTGAGACAGTCTGCATTATAAAGGACAAAATTCTTTGACTGAAAGTACGGTGTCTTTTTTATTTCTCCCAATAGCGTATTTGAATGCTTAGGATTTGACGCTGGTAATATATGCTGTCGGACTGAACCACGAGAAACACCGCCTGAATCAGTACTCAGCGTGTGTTCTCTGTCTAATACCCCCTCGTGCATACATACTATATTAACACTCTTCCAAGCTAACCAACCGCTTTTTGAGCATAGTAACCAGTGCAGCTCTCAGCTTACCGGCGGCTTGAGGAAAAGCCAACGAGAGCGATGATGATGGTTGCGGCGGCGGCGAGAACTATCAGGGTTTCTATGGAATCCTCCGGCCGTATCACGGCCAACACGGCGGTACCAAGCCAGATTACCGCAATAACCCCGGCCGTGTAAGGGTAGCGAAGCTGTATAACCCACTCTTTCAAATCACTCATGCGTAGCTTCCTCCTATGATATGTTTATACAAATTTCGGTCGCGCTCGGCGACAACCGCTAGCCAGTTTGAGGCAACCTCAAAGGCACGCTCTTCGCTCATTTGTCGGTGACGAGCCGACTGCGTCACGCCAGTACGTTTCACTTCCTTGTCGACCGTTCGCAAACAGTCACGAATAATTGGCGCATACACTTCTTCGCCGTGAGCATCACTGATTGCCCGTATGACAGACATAAACATGGTCATAGAACGCTGCAAGAGGGCATTTTCCTCTGTTATACGAATGCCGAGTTTGTTATCTTGGTTCAAAATATCCATAAATAGCTGCAACAGCTGCTTGCTGGAAAGATAATTTTGGAGTTTCGCCTGCTGCGACTGTGCCGCCACAAACTTGTCAATAAACTCGCCCAGAGAGAACGTATAATCATCGTGACGTTCGCGGGCTACAACATCAAGTGCGTCGTGTAATTCTACGTCGAAAAATGCCAGCATTGCCACCGCAAAACTCCCCGCCTCAAACTCATCATCGTACAGCTTACGAAACTGGTGTATCAGGCTTGCAAACGCCTCACGGTTTGTGGGTGCAGGCGAAACAAGCCCAAAATCTATCAGCGCTACCCTGTTACCGGGTAGCAACCGTACATTCCCCGGGTGCGGGTCTACCATAAGATAGTCAGCGTACACGGTGGCGCGCAGCAGTTCTGTTCCAAGTAAGCGCAGCTGCTCCCATACATCTGAGCCAACTGCACTACGCACAAGGTCGTCTATGCGAAACCCCTCGTGCTGCTTTGCCTCAAGCGACACTATGGATACGCCGCCAATATATTCCTGTACCAGCACTGTTCGAGATGTAAGTTCGGGGTACGAGCGCGGAATGGTCAGCGTGCCGCGTTGGTCAAAATAGGTACGAATACGCTCGCCGCTTTGGGCTTCGAGCCGATAGTTTGTTTCTGCCCAGGTGGCCCTAGAAAATTCCCGAGCCATGGTGCGAAAATTTACCATAGAGCTACCCGTAAACCAACTCACCACCAAACCAATGACGTTTAAGATACGAATATCGGTTTTAAGTGTTTTGCGCACAGATGGACGAAGTACCTTCACAATCACATCATCACCGCCATGAAGCTTTGCGCGGTAGACCTGACCATATGACCCAGCCGCAAATGGCGTTTCTTCTATGCTCATAAGTTGCTCGGTAAGGTCGCCCAGCTCTCGGTGAAGGTGTATGGACTCGTATGGCACCTGCTCAAACGCCAGCTCCGCACCCATGCCTTCTACAAGATATTTCGTACTATTATGCACCGCGAGCATCTGCAAAAACTTCACATACACGCCGCCAAGCTCTTGGCACTGCTGGGCAATTTCAAACTTCCAATCATATTTGCTCGTCAGGCGCGCCCACACCACTCGCAAAACCGAACGAGCTACCTGAAGGGTTCGAAGCATCCTAGCGACCCCTCTGGAACCCTATGAGGAACAGTACTACTGTAAGCACCATGACAACGGTTGCCAAAAACGGAGTGTCTACAGTGGTTTTAAGCGCCAGTAGCAGCAATGCCACCCACATCGCTACAATGGCTAAAAATACAAAAGCGTAGCGCATACTGATGATAGTATAGCAAAAATACGACTTGAAACCGTGCAGATAATACGCTATACTTTGTATAGTAAAGAAGGAGCATCAACTATGTCAGATACACCCCAGGTTACCATATACAGCGCCGACTGGTGCGGATTCTGCCAGGCAGCGAAGCAGTACCTGGACCGCGCAGGAGTAAAATTTAGCGAAAAAAACGTTGATGAAAAGCGTGAATACGCTGAAGAAGCCATGCAAAAATCCGGCCAAACGGGTATACCCGTTCTCGACATAAACGGCACAATCATCGTCGGCTTCGACCGCGCCCGCATTGATTCCGCCCTCAAAATATAGTTGCCGTTGTTATTATTTTGTGTTATTATATATTTAATGACACACGAACTCACTATAAAAGTGGCCGACCTGCTGGGAAGTGACTGCCGGTATAGACGGGAAGCTGAAAACATAGTACGGCAGCTGGGTGGTATGAGCGCTGGTCTTTTTGCGCGATTATTAGACGATTACACGGCTGTAACAGCAATAGATACTAGACGTAATACTGTTGCAGGCGTCGGTCTTGTATCTATAGGCGGAAATGATAAAGCCTGCACCCTTTCTGCACTAGCAGTTGACCCAGCTAAACAGGGTCAGGGCATAGGCACAGAATTGCTACACGCTATTGAAGACGTAGCTTCTGACAGAGGCTGTACGGTAATCCGTCTTATTCCCGATACAGAAACAAGTACGACTGAGCCGCATGCTAAAGTACTCGATTTTTTCACCTCGCATGGCTACGGGATAGTTGAGACGGGGTTCGGCACTGAGCTTGCAAAATCACTTGAGGGCTAATTGCACATCTATCGACTCTTTGCCATACTGCATGCATGTCATTTGAGGATTTTCAGACCAAGGAGTCTGTGGTAGTGGTATATACCGGCGAGGGAAAGGGGAAGACCTCGGCTTCGCTAGGGCTGATGTGCCGCGCCCTTGGCAACCGCTGGAAAGTGGCTTATGTGCAGTTTATAAAATACTGGGGGGTCGGCGAGCACACGTTCATACGAGATATTCTACCCGTATATGGTGACGACCTTTTGTTCTACAAAGGCGGCAAAGGTTTTTATGACGCCGGAGATTTAAGCGCCAGTGATGTCACACCCGAGCAGCACAAAAAGGCTGCCCAAGACACTTATTTCACCGCATTTGAGGCTGCCACCTCTGGGAAGTTTCACCTCGTTATCTGCGACGAAATAAACAATGCCGTGCACGATGGCCTCCTCACCGAGCGTCAGCTAAAAGACCTCATCCTAAAACGCTCGCCCAAAACCAGCCTCTGTCTGACTGGCCGCAATTTCCCACCAAGTCTACTGAAACACGTCGACATTGCGACCAACATGACCAAGCTCAAGCACCACTTCGATGACAAATTCCTCGCCAACAAAGGGATTGATTATTAGCAATGTTACTTCTAGTAGAAAAACCAAATATTCGAGTTCCCATACTTGCCGCAAATCCACAATATTTTAGTACTGCTGAAGAAGTTGCCTCCGACATGCACTACCATGGTTATGAGCCATTCGGTATTGTGACATCATCAAATCCTGAAGAAACCGCGTCAGCGCTCGCTTCGACATTAGGAAGAATAGGCATATGCCCTTCACTGTGTGCCGTATTGGTAATCGGCGGAGATGGTACGACTAACAATGTACGATTGGCAATGAAAACTCCGGAAGTGCAAGGGCTAACGCAGGGCTTAACGCCTCTCTCTTCGGTCGGTGGCGGCTTTGCTGGTGATAGTCGACGGGGCGAACATGGTGAAAGAAGAAAAAACCCAACGGACATATTGAAACGTGGGGTGGTTGTTCCCGCATGGTATATGACACGCGAAATCCAACGCCCCGACGGAACAATAACCTCCAGCGAAGCCAGCCTGTACGGCGGCACAGGCAAAACTGGAAACGCTGCCGAGAAAACAAATGATGCTACCGCCAAAGAACAACCTCGTTTGGTACGTGCACTCCGAATTGGTCTTGGAACAACGTTTGAAGATTCGTCAATACAAATCCAACTTGGAAAGAATAAGCCAATGAGAGTCGGCGATGTAACAGTCAGCGTGAGTGGCCATATGGCTATGGCAGGAAAATTGCCAACACGACTGTGGCACGGTGACCTACAAGTCTTTATCACAAAAGCAGGACGCGCCGCCAGCGCGGTCGGCGCACTATGTCTCCTGACCGGCATACCAATAGGTGAAAAGCATTCAGATACTTTTGAGTTTACCGTTCTTGACCCAGCCAAAACCCATGTAGACGGGGAGCCACCTACAGACCTTGAGGAAGGTTGTGTTGTACGTTATGCACTATCGCCAGATACCTACCCTATCCTTACTACGCGTATGGTGCCCCGCCTTTCCCATGCTATTGGACGAAGCCGAGCGAGCTACAGTTTCGCGAGCAATGATAGATGTGCCAGTTGAGCCAGTGGCCGCCGTGAAGCAGCATCTTTGTGCGTCTCTTCGGCATATAAACTCAGGTATAATTCAGCGCGTTCTAAAGCTTCAGGGTAGCTCAAAGAAGACACCGTCAGCATGGCTTCATCATCATTGTCCGGGCGCAAATAGTAATCTCCAACCTGTTTGACTGTCCGCACCTGATACATACTGTTGTCTTGACCTGTTGTCACGATGAGCGTCTCAGGTGTCATGGAATGGTCATTATTCAAAGTATGTGCACACTCGTCACAAGGTAGAAGTGTCTTTCGGGCCGCTGGGAGGACAGATGCAATTACCGTATTGTCTGACGGACCAACAACAAGTACGCCAATTGTCTGCAGCAAGCCGCTTTCACGTCGCATGCTCATAAGCTTGAGCTCTGCGCACCGTTTATCTTTGCTTGGTCTGGCTTTTGTATTGCCCGCATCAAACTCTTTGTACATACCCGACTCTGGTGTTGCAGCCGCAAGCACTCCCGCAACATTGCAGCCTCTATATGAAAACGTGCGCATAGGGTCACGCGAAATGCTTCGTGCTAAACGCATATTTTCTCGAAGGCGAGAAATAAACATGTAATAGGGGTCCGTGCGCGTACCCTGCTCAAGAGGTAACGTCTGTTCATACCAATAAGCCATAATGAATTTATACAGTACAGCCTTATAATATATTTTTCAACTCTGCAATTTGCTATACTGCTGAAATGAATCGAGTGAGACTTGGTCGCGCGCTGCTCCTGTTGATTGTTTTGCTTGCAGCGGGTATTATCTTGTGGCAAGGGTGGGTTGGACGAGTAAACCCAAAAAGGTTTATGCGGTGGCAGCCAGGTTCATATACCGTAAAACAATTTCTAGACGGCGATACGGTGCTAGTAGATATGAATGGCACCGAGGAGAAAATCCGGTTCATCGGTATAGACACACCGGAAACCCACAAGGAAAACACCCCGGTGCAATGCTATGGACCAGCCGCGGCGGCTTACACAAAAAACCGCATAGGTAGCCAGCGCATCCGACTCGTTTCCGACAGCCTGACTACAAACCGCGATCGCTACAACCGGTTGCTACGCTACGTGTATCTGGAGGACGGCGTGAACCTAAACCTGGAGCTCGTCCAAAAAGGCTACGCATTCGCTTACGCGTTTCCATTTGCCAAAAGCCAGGAGTTCAACGCCGCTATGGAAAGTGCCCAAGCCGACAAGAGTGGTTTGTGGGGCAACTGCGCGCCCTACCAGCTCTCATCCGGCCAGTGGCAGAGTAGTAATCAGTAGGCTCAGGCAACCGGTTCCCGTCGAATAGCGCTGGCAAGTTTCTCGAAAATCAAGGGAGCAGGCGAGGCTATATAGAGCATAAGTGTGCCAACTACCCAACAAATTGGCCACGTCCAGTGCCCGTGGCGTCGGAGAGTGCGCGGCCACATTTGCAGGTAGGGCCAGAGCGCTTGGCGGTCGGTGTGTACACGGCGCATTTCTACCCGCACACGAGAAGATTTGTCGTACTGTATTCGGCCACCAGTGCGCCGCACATGGAAAGTAAGGTCGAGGTCTTCGTGCAGTGCATTATCGAGACAGACATTCTTTTCCACCCTTTCCCACAGGGTACGCGGCAGTGCCATATTTGACCCCCACAGTGTCGGCGCGCCAGTCAGTATGGTGTTGAACCGAAAGACAAGCCAGTTGTAGGCCCAGCTTATCAGCCCGCTGGGCCGCATGTTGTAAAAATGGGCTCCACCGGTGAGTGCTACCGTTCCCTCACTAGATTTATAAAATGCCGAAATCCATTCCACCCAACCTTCGGGTACAATGGCGTCGGCATCAAGTCGCCCCAGAATGGTACCAGAAGCGTGACGAAACCCGGCATTGCGGGCAAACACACGGCCGCGTTCCGGTTCGCGCAGCACTGTCACAAAAGGGTACCGGGCGGCTACTTCGGCCGTTTTATCGGTGGATGCATTATCCACCACAATGACTTCAAATGGTTTCACCGTTTGAGCGGCCAGAGCATCGAGACACGCGGGCAAACACTGCTCTTCATTGTAAGCGGGTATGATTACCGAAACCGTTACTGGCTTTGACACGGTATAATGGTAGCACGAGCCGCCACAGCGGGGCTGAGAATATGGAAATTGAATTATGAATGAAGTCAAAAAGGGCAAAGGGCAAAGGGCAAAGGGCGTAGTAGCTACAGAGTCGGATAGTCGGAGTAGTCGGGCAGAGAAGAACAGGAAGATTATCCGCCTATCCGCCTATCCGACTATCCGCCTCTGGGTAAAACGCAGCGTCGCCATCGTTCTGTGTCTGGCACTCCTAATTTCCAGCTCCAGCTACGCCCTCGCCCTCTGGTACCAACACTCACAAAAGGGCAAACCATACAAGCTCGGTGTTACATTTATCCCGACTTATGCAGAATACCTTGGCGTGGAGCCGGAAGAAACGTTGAGCGCCGTTATTAGCGACCTTGGCGTTCGGCAATTTCGTCTCGTGAGCTATTGGGACCAGATAGAGACTTCACCTGGGACATATAATTTCGAACAGCTCGACTGGCAGTTCCGAACCATAGAAAAAGCTGGTGTGTACATTAGCCTCGCCATCGGTTTGCGCCAGCCACGTTGGCCAGAGTGTCATGCTCCGTCGTTTTATGACACCAAACAGCCACGCGAGCAGTGGCAGCCACAACTACAAACGTTCATGAAAGCCGTTATTAATCGCTATAAAGCTTCCCCGGCGCTACAAAGCTACCAGCTCGAAAACGAGTTTTTCAACCACTTTGGTGCGTGCTACAACTTTGACCGCGCGCGGCTGGCCGACGAACTCGCGCTCGTCAAAAAGACTGATTCGAAACACCAAGTCATCATAAGCCGCAGCAACAACTACGCCGGCTTTGCGCTGCGCAGCCCCTTGGGTGATATAAACGGCATATCGCTATACCGACGCGTATGGGACGCCACTCTTACAAAACGCTACCAAACTTATCCGTTTCCCAGCTGGCACTACGCCGCACTTGCTGGGGCGCAGAAAATACTGAAGGGACAGGAAAGTGTTATTCACGAGCTCCAGATGGAGCCGTGGCCGCCAAACGGCAAAAACATCCCCGATATCAGCCTAACAGAGCAAAACAAAACGTTCGACGCCGCCCGATTTGAAAGCACGTTACAGTTCGCCAAACAAACCGGCATCCGCCACATAGACCTCTGGGGTGCCGAGTACTGGTACTACCGCTGGAAAGTTTTAGGTGATGATTCAGTTTGGAAAGCGGCTAAAAGGTCGTTTATACAGTAGCGTTTTCCAGCGTACCGATGCGTGTTTCGTGGTCATCTAACTGTTCCTGCACGGCATCGAAACTGACATCCATAATGGAACGTAATTCTTCGGTCTGGGCACGGAGTTTTTCATCAAGTTTCTGCTCGAGCTCAAGCGATAAAATATGGTTGTTGGCCGTAATCAGTTGTTTGATGTCTTCCAGCATTTCTTCGTTCGTCATGAGGACATTGTAGCACCGCAGGACGTGGAAATCTGTTATATTTTACGCAATGGTTATGCACAAAATTGATCCGAAGCGCTATGGCGTGAGCTTTAGCATCAAGCAATGCCGGAACTTTGGCCTAGACCCCAAAGAAACCCTACGTTGGCTGCTCAAAATGGGGTGGCGGCGGTTTCGCCTAATGAGCTACTGGAACGAGTGCGAAAAAAATCGTGGCACGTACGACTTTAGCGAACTCGACTGGCAAATGAAGATGATAGAAAATGCCGGCGGTATAGCCACGCTCTGTCTGGGGGTGAAGCAGCCACGCTGGCCAGAATACCACTGGCCAACCTGGGCGCTTACACTGCCAGACCCAGAAAAAACACAGGCGTTGCTAGACTTCGTGCAGGCAACAGTAGAATGGTACGACAAAGCAGACTTTTTAGACGGGTATCAGCTCGAGAACGAAGCGGTGCTTCGTGGGTTTGGAGAAGGAATAGACATCAACCTTCGAAGGCTACGTAGGGAATATCGCCTCGTTGCCGACCTCACCGACAAACCCATTTATATGAGTACGAGTAATGGCTGGGGCATACCAATTCGCCGCCCTCACCCCCGCGGCGGCGTTGGTTTCAGTATATACACCATGATGTTCAACAAGGGCGCTTACCGGCACACCATCCAGAAACCCTGGCTCCACAGATTACGTCGCTTCATTATAGAGAAAATCATCGGAAAGCCAGTCTTCATTCACGAATTACAGCTAGAACCATGGGGTCACCGCGCCATATGGGAAATGACCACCGAGGAACAAGCCTTGTCCATGAGCGCCCAGCGCATACGTTTTAACATAGACTTTGCCCAGCGCGTCGGTGCATACCCCATAGACCTCTGGGGTGGAGAATGGTGGTACTGGCGCCACAAAAACGGAGACAAAACCATCTGGCAAGCCGTCGCGCTTGCGTTAACAGACTAAATATATACCTAAAAAGCCCTATTATTTACCGCTGTTTACCTCAAAACATATCAGCCGAGCGCGCCATGTGATATAACAAATTCCTTGATTAAAAGTCTGTATAGTGGCTCCTCAACCGCTTTAGAGTGGCAAGTGTGCGTTTTCTTTCTTCTGCCGCACGACTAATTGCCTCATCCACCCGGTCTTTTGCGACATTAGTATCAACCTGCATACTTTCTTCAGCAATTCTGCGGCTACGATCCCCGAGCATTGTGTCAAGCTCAATATTAATAGCTGCATATTTGGTATTGAGAAAATCGGATAAGCTCCGAATAAAGTCTGGTGGCTCATTCCCTTCAAGCACGGTATGGACCGATAGTCTGGGCATAATCACATGACCGACAGACCAACCATCAACATGCGACGACTCAACTCTTTGGCTCCGGCATGGTCTACCGCCTGCTACATATCTATTCAATACTTCCAAAAATTGACTTGCTTGGTTTGTTGCGTCTTCGGGTATGTGCACATCAAAATCATGAACTTTATAGCTCAATGCGTTATTCCTTTTATCTACCGTACCGTACGTCGCGGCAATTTCTAGGGGTGTTAGGTCGTAGACCCTCAACCCCATACCTAGAGGAGAGTGTGTGGGCGGCAGTTCTTCTCCTGCCATATAACTGTCATCATATTCCTCTAAAACAGGACATATATCAAATTTTTGTACCGCCAGCTCCCCGCTGCTACGTATTGCGAGTACACCTGCAAAGTGGATGGCAACCAGCCCTAGAGGCTGTCTTCGAACCCAAAGGGGGGATCTTGGGGCAAAATCATCCATTGCCACCGCATACACGTTTCGACAGGCCACAAGCAGCTCATTGCGTGGAGGTGAAGGGAAAGTGCCACCATGCGAAATAACCATATTAATTATATAATAAACTTTTTGTATATTTTTGTCAATATTTTACCTCTGTTGTACAATGTAGCTATGGCAAAGAAACAGGGGCGTCGCGGCCACCAGAAGCAGCAGGCACCACGCAAGGTCATTCAGAACCGGCGAGCACGGCACGATTACGAGCTCGGCGATTCTTTGGTGGTGGGCTTGCAACTCACCGGTGCCGAAACAAAGTCGCTGCGCATGGGACACGGCCAGCTTCGTGGCGCGTACGTGACCGTCAAAGAAAACGAACTGTACCTGCTAAATGGCACGGTCAACGGCACCAGTGGCGTTCCGGTACCCGAACAAGACCAGTCACGTACACGCAAACTCCTTGCTAGGCGCCGCGAAATAGACGCACTGCTGGAAGCCAAAACACAAGGCCGAACCATTGTCCCGCTTGAAATCCTTACCGCTGGCCGCTATATAAAGCTCCGCATTGCCATCGGCAAAGGCAAGAAAACTTGGGACAAACGCCAAACCTTACGCAAACGGGATGATGCCCGCGACTCCGAGCGTGCTATGAAAAATCAGTAGTATTGTTATAAACACAACCTTTTACTGTGAGAAATCTTACAAAAAACATAATCATTTTCTGAGATACTACTCCTGAAGACTATGTAAATGAGGGGTTATCTCATGTGGAAACAAAGACTCATAAACCTAACGCTTGCTGTGGGTATCGCTGTAAGCGCACTGGCCGCAATACCAAGCTCTGTGTGGGCTGCGGCTGATACGTGCACCTGGTCTGGCGCTGTCAACGCAGACTGGAGCAACGGTGGTAACTGGTCAGGCTGTGATAACGGCAATGTTCCTGACGCAGGGGATACCCTAGAATTTCCGGTTGGAGCCTCTAACAAGGCCATGAACAATGACATCGCCGGACTTTCTGTCGCAACGCTCAACTTTAGCGATAGCGGCTATTCGGTAACCGGTAATGACCTCACCATCACGAACGTCACAGCTATTTTGGCAACCCAATCAGTCTCTATTGATGTCAATGTCAGCTACACAGCCTTCAATGTCGTACTCATCGCAAGTACAGGCCGAACAATAACGCTCAGCGGTACCAGTAACTTCTCGGCGGCTGGCGAGGTAAATGTCGGGCAGTCCGGCTATGACGGCACGGTCGATTTTACCGACAACATCACCGGCACAACGACTCAATTTGTTGCCGTTAATGACGCAACGGCAATCGTACGCGGCGCCACAAACACCTTTACGGTGGGTACCGTTGGAGCCGAATCAAATGCCTCATTTGAATGCCGCTCAGCCACCTGCTTTGGCAGTAACGCCAACGACATCTACATGGGCGGCGGAGTGGTTTCTATATATGTAAATGCCGCCTTTGCAAATGATTGGCAAACCAGTGTCACGACGCCAGACACCTCATGGCTTGCCGCGTACGACAACATCACAATTACCGGAAACGGGGTTGTCAACGATAGTATTGGCATAAGTCAACAAACTGCCAGCAGCAATCTACAGTTTACCGGAACCATTACGAATAATAGCGGTATCTCTCTGTTTACAGTGGACACTTCTGCGCAAATACGGGTCGATGGTACGGTCAGCGGCAATGGTGGCTTTTCTATCGGCGGTGGTAGCTTCCGTTTTGCGGGCGCGAACACCTACGCGGGCACAAACACTGTCAACAGCGGCGCGCTTGTCACGGTCACCAATGAGCAAGGCTTGGGCAGTACCGCCGGCGACACAAATATCCTTTCCGGTGGAACAGTGCGCTTTGACTTTGCCGGTGCGTCAACTGTCGCCGAGAATCTGTGGGTTGATGGCAGCGGCGTCGGTGGCAACGGTGTGCTTGTCCAGGCGGGCGAGTCAACCACGCTTTCGGGGGACATTGTATTGTCGGGCAACTCAGTCTTTAGCGTTGACAGCAGCGCGCTGTTTTCAGCCTTCACCTTATTGGGAGTTATATCTGGCACTGGCAATATTACCCTTACCACTAGCCCAACGACGGTCGTCGCCAATAGCTCCATCCAGTTTACTGGTGCCTCGGCCAACACCTACGCTGGCAAGCTAACTGTTCAAGGCGTGCGGTTTTACCCTAGCAAAGCGGCAGATGATGTCGTTGCGGTTACCGGCGACATGGACGTGCTTGCCACGGCCACTAAGCCATCAACCGTTGAAACGTCTTTCGATGAATCGATAGCCGACACGAGCCATGTGCATCTTGTCAAAAACGGTAGCAACAAAGCCGCTTTGTATATCGGCACAACAGCAACTGAAACCATCGGCTATGTCACGGGTGATGGTGAATTGTCGGTCGGCGGCAATGGCGCAGCTGTTGTTCTCGCCAGCAACGCCAACTACACATTTGGCGGGACTGTCTCGAAATTTAGCAACATCCCAGCTGGCGATTCTTTTGTGGTCAAGAAAGGTACCGGTACAGCAACTCTGACTGGGGGTCTCGATACCAGCTATGTACCTGGTGTTGCTCCAGTATTTGGCAGTCAAGAAGGCTCACTCATCTTAAACGGTGCATTTACAGAAGCAGGTACCTACGTTCTCAGTGGTTCAACCCTTAAAGGCACTGGGTCTGTTGGGGATGTCGAGGTAGATAGTGGCGGAACGGTTGCGGTTGGCAACAGCCCGGGTTGTATGACGTTTGGCTCACTCCTGCTCAATGCTGGCTCAACCTGGCAGCAAGAAATGACTGGTACAACGGCATGCAGCGGCTACGACCGCGCTACCGTAAACGGGGCAGTTGACCTGGGCGGTGCAACGCTGCAAGTTAGTCAGCTCGCTGGCTTTAGCCCTGCGCAAAACCTCGTCTCTACCATCATAGACGGTACGTCGCTTACGGGTACATTTGCTGGTTTGGCCAACGGGGCAGTGTTTACAGCCGGTGGCGTCAACTATCGCATAAACTACTATGCCAGCGGCGAAGTAACCCTTACGGTAGTTTCAACCGCTGCAACGGCAACAACGCCCACCTCAACACTCGCGAACACCGGTTCGTCTACGGGGGTTATCACGGCACTAAGCTTGAGCATCATCGCCCTTGCCGCCGGTACATTCGTGTTCCGTCGTCAGGCTCTCGCGCTTATCCGTAGTAAAAAGTAGTATTTGTGATAAATATCGCTGCATTGTGGATAAACTGTGAGTTTTGGCCTTTACACACGTAGTCGAACCCGGTATGATACTAATTGTATCTCCCGTACGGGAGTAAGCACCTTATATCTACATCGCTCCGATATTGTTCCCTGGTTATGGTGCTACAAGCACCGGCGGGAAGGGTATCGGAGCACTTTGTTTTATAAGGGGTTTTATGTACAATACATGGTAACCGTTTGAGGGCGAATGAAAACTGATTTGCAAGAAGTCACTTATCACCCGTCCTTAAGTATTAAGCGCAAAAATTTAGCTTACATAGTAAAGGACTGGACGTACATTACACAATATATTCCGGGGTAGTCCGTCAGCTGACGGACGGGTGGCTGTATAATAAACTTCATGCTTGAAGTTTATGTGCTTTACAATGCAGTTGCTAATAAGATATATATTGGTCAAACTAATAATCTGAAAGTGAGACTCGCTTCACATAATAATAAAAGGGGCAACCACTTTACAGCGAAGTTTGAGGGTGATTGGGAGCTGATTTATTCTGAATCAGTCGCCACTCGCTCTGAAGCACTTCAGCGCGAAAGACAATTAAAATCGTCAAGCGGACGAGCGTTCGTTAAAAAATATATTCCGGGGTAGCTCAGCGGTAGAGCGGGTGGCTGTAAGTCGCCTTGAAGAGTTACTTCATAAATAAATGCAGCCTACTTGGGCAATCAAGTAGTGAACATCGGGTGAATTGACGGGAAGCCTACATCGAAAGACAAGGTAATCCGCAGCCAAGCCTTGCTTAGGTTAAAAGAGCAGGGAAGGTTCAGAGACTAGAGAGTGAGCCTAACAATAATCTCTCGTGAGCGCCCGACAACCGTTATGCGACGGTTGATAAGATAGTCCGCCCTTGCACGAAAGTACAAGATAAGCATAACCACTAGGTCGCTGGTTCGAATCCAGTCCCCGGAGCCATATAAAAAGAGTCAGGCTGAAAGTCTGGCTCTTTTTATTTACCCCTAGGCTGGTTTGAACCAGTGACAGAGATTTTGCCAGAGGCAAAAGATATTAGTCGCTGGTTCGGTGAAGCGAAGCCACGCGCAGTCCGTCGGTTAACGGACGAGCATGGTTGGGGGGAGGAGGACAAAGTCCGCCATCCAGTCCTCGGACCCAAAAACCAATCCCAGACGAACCCACCAGAGGGAAACATCCCATCCCAGGTGAAATCACATCTTCCGTATCCGTTAAGGCCAGGTCTCTCATGCCCGTCATCCTATACACCGTCTTTCTCGGTACCTGTACGACGAATAAGTATTTACCCCTATTGTTCATGGTATAATAGGTGTATGTCGAATGCACAGAGGTTATTAGATCGAGAGACGACACGGATAGTCAAAAACGTCAAGGAGGAGGTTAGTGGCTACTATAAGCACGCTTCGCTTGATCTCGACGCAATTTGCCAGGCGTACAATATCCGTCTACTTGAGGGTACATTCGAAGACGAGAACCAAAGTGGCGCCCTAGTTAAAAACGAGGATGGATGGTCCATAATTGTCAATGAGGCGCACTCGCGTAATAGAAAGCGTTTTACGATCGCCCATGAACTCGGCCATTTTTTTGCCGTCCAATACGAGTCTATACAGGCTGAGACTTATCTCGAGGAGCAGGGTGGTATAATTCGTGACTACGCACTAATGAAGAGAATGGAAGAAGTCGAAGACGGTAAATACCAAGTGGAGCGACAAGCGAATATGATAGCAGCCGAAATACTCATGCCCGATCAGCTTGTGCAGCAACTATATGAGAAGGGCATGAGCGTGGTCGAAATGGCCGAACAATTCGGCGTTTCTGAGATAGCTATGGCCTATAAGCTAAAAGGTATGGGCTACGATAACCTTGAGGACGCCTCAGAGAACTAGTATGGCAAAAAATAAAGATTTGAAATCGTGGGGGTTGAAAGATCTACCTCGACCGACAAAAGCAAATGGTGAAGATGCACCACCAAAGGAGCCTGACTTACTAAGCCTTCTCGAGGGGGTTTTTCTTGCCCCAACTCTTTCCTTGGTTCAGGTTTATCTATATCACTCGAATGGTAATAAGAAGACAATTGAAAATTGTACGCTTGATTTTCGTTCCACGCACCCAAAGGCTTGGAAAGCGTTCTTCTTTCTTGATTTTCTTTTCAGACTGGTCTACATGGTTATCGTACTTATAGTGGTTATTCGCGGTCTTGCAGTAGGTGATTACATAGTAAACCTATTGGGAGGCAAGTAGAGATTATGGATACGCTAAAGCCAGAACATTCCTACGTACCTGTCCTCAAAGCCAAGGCTGGAGAGCTTAGCGCCTTAAAGGAGCTTAGTGATGTGGCTAAAGCGGCGGTTGTTCCATTACTTGAGATACCGAATGTACGATGGGATTTTTTTGAGGATAAGCCTGATGAAACTACTAAAGATCTCATAGGTCGCGTGGTGCCGTCTATAAAGAAGAATTGGGGTGCAAATCCGTTCTATCTCGATATATACGGCAATCCAGACCTATATGCGGCGTATGAAGGCGAGGTGGATATTCCTCAGATACTCCACGAAGCCCTGAAAGATCAAGGCTTAACTTACACACCAGTTATTTCCCTTGATTATCCCCTTAAATACTTAAGAGGTGTCGTGAGCAAGCTTTATGACGCCGATAAAAATGGTATAGCACTTAGGATAGTAGTGACCCCAGAAACAGTGTTAGAGGGAGCTGAGTGCGATGCTTTCCTGGGCGAATTAGGGCTGGAACCTGAGAAAACAGATCTTATACTGGACCTAGGTAGTGTTTACAGAGACAAGGAGGAGGCGGTCTACCTTGCATCGCGGCTTGTACTTGCAGAGATGCCGTACATTCAGAGGTGGAGAAATGTCATACTTTCCGCATCTTCTTTCCCGAAAACAGTCGGGGCTTCGCTTGATAAAAACAGCACAAAGTTAATCGAGCGATCCGAGTGGCTTGGTTGGAAAAAGCTAACTCGGTTTAAGAAGCTTCCCCGAAAACCAATTTACTCTGATTACGCCGTTTCCCATCCTGAAGTCTTTGATGATGTAGATCCTCGCCATATGAAGATATCGGGAACTATTAGATACACTTCTGATACAGAGTGGCTATTAGTGAAAGGGGAGAAGCTTATTGGTGATGGCGCAAAGGGTTTCAGCCAGTTTCAAAATCTATCTGAGGAAATTGTTAAGTCAGGTAAGTTTCACGGGGCAGATACATCGTGGGGTGATAATAAGATTGCTGAGTGTGCAGCAGGAGTAACAGATAGCAAAGGTAAGTTGAAAACGGGTAATTTAACGACATGGCGTCAGATCGCCAATAACCAACATATTACCTACGTTACCCAACAACTTGCCAAGCTCGACGAGAGCGCATCGAAGTCTTAACTACTGCAATAAGCTCTTCTTGGCTGTGTATCTGAGACATCTTATCCCATAGAATACTTCGCGTAGCGCTTGATATACCTGTTACGCCACGACCTTTTAGTGCCATTCTAGCCTCATCGCGCCATAGGAGAGTTGTGATATCTCTGTTATTGGTCCGACGATTGAGCTTTGGTTTGCGTAGTTGTCTTATCATGACTATCCCGTCTACTTCGTATGCGAGCATCAGGCCAATCCATGCCGGATAGTTCATACGGATTTTCGCAAGGTGCTTCTTTGTGGTAACAATAGTTAGTTTTTGAAAGAATTGTTGATATGTAGCGATTTGCCGATCAAGCCTATACAGGCTATCGACATCACTCTTTATTTCGTATCCAGACATAACGCCATTTATTGTGGCGACATCAATAATAGATCGACCTTCGCTTAGGCCCATCTCTGATACTACTATTGTTGTTGGATCTTCTTTTGTTTTTGTGAGGAGGCTCACCAGAGCCTCTCTGATGACGACATCGTTCATGATACTATCTTACCTCATTTAAGCATAAGTTTGAATAATTATATCTGAACCACCCACACTTCTAAACCCCACCCCTGTTACCCCATAGCATCAGGCCGTAGGCCTGGTGAAGCTGTTCGAG
>JBGAWL010000009.1:0-40103 GCA_044227625.1 Saccharimonadales bacterium (SeqCode)
GTTGTGGGGTCGCCGAAGGTGACCAAGCCCCATCATTCGCCCCAAGATAAAGCCCCTGCGAAAGCGGGGGTTTTATCTTGGGAAAAGACGGGCTGCGTGAGGTACCAATATATTGTGGGGTGTAGTTTTTTAGTGGCCAACAGGCTTGTCATCGGTGAAAGTTTCGCGGTGTCTATATAGGTCGTAGGCTCTGTGGTCGGCGGGTAGCGGTGGCTGAGGGGTAATGCTACGTGGCCACAGGCGATGAAATCGCACACTTGCGAGCTCTGCTCCAAGCAAAAATACCTGTGCTTGCAGGTAGAGCCAAAACAATATAGCAAGTACCACTGCAAACTGGGCCGTTAGGCCAGTCTGCGATTTCAACTGGTTGGCAATAATATAGCTACCGAGCGTCTGCAGAACCAGGAACCCTACGGCGGCAAAAAGTGCACCGTACACATTTACCACAGGATGCCGTCGCGCCGATGACCCAAATGTATACACTCCCCAAAACACACTAAAGAGCGCAATGAAACCACCCGTGCCTAGCAACATGCGTGTCCATAGCTCATGCTCTGCTGCCGCGGTATACCCGATGAGTGTGGCTGCGGCAATGAACCCTACTCCGGCAAAAGCGATTATCCCAAAGCTCTTGAACGTTGAGCTAGGGAAGCCGGCTCTGCGGTTTCGCGGTACGGACCATACGTGGTTGAGGGCGTGTTGCACTGCGTGTGCTACGCCTTTGGTGCCGTACAGTGCAATCAGTAAACCCAGGAAAACGGCTAGGCCACTTTTGCTTGGAGTTTTGATGCTATCTGCAAGGGTATTGCCTATAGCCGGAAAGTAGCTCGTGGCGTTTTGTAGGAACTTTTCACGAAGCGTTGGGTCGTTTTGAGATAGTATTTGGACAATCCCCGTACCGACAATGAGGAGCGGAAATATAGACAAAAAACCGTAGTACGCAATAAGCGCAGCCTGATAGCCCGCTTCATCATCGCCGTGTTTTTTAAGAACCGCGTAGGGAAACGAGAACAAGGTTTTTTGCTGAAAGTGGTCAAGCCAGTCTATTTTTCGTTCTATGAAATTTCTTTTTTTCACCGCGGATGCCATGGTTACAGAGTACAACTTCACTTGGGATTCTCAAAATGAAGAATCAATTGTGGCGCCCCGGGCAGGACTCGAACCTGCGACCTTAGGCTTAGAAGTCCTCTGCTCTATCCAACTGAGCTACCAGGGCATACAAGCGCCACTTGAGAGTATAGCGAAATCATGTAGAAAGTTAAAACCCAGTTGGCTAGAATAGATGCCGCATACGTCTTTTACTCAAAGCTTCCCAACTAAGCTACCAGGGAGCGCTGCACTTCTAATAGTCTTCATATTTCGAATATATGAATTAGATATACTATACTAATATTATGGTAAACAAAAAATCAAAAGCTTTATCGCTGAGGCGGCAGGGTTATTCCTATGCACTAATACATGAAAAGACAGGCGTTCCGTTAAGCACAATGAGCTATTGGTTTCGGAATATGCAGTTCACGCCAAATGCTCAGGTGCGGGAAAGGATGCAAAATGGCTCAAAAAGAGCTGGATTAGTTCGTCGCAGACAAAGGATTGCAGATACAGCCGCACAAATAGGAAGAGGTATCGCAGATATAGGTACATTGACGGAAAGGGATCTTTGGATGCTGGGTCTCGGGTTATATATTGGGGAAGGAGCTAAAACTACTGAGCAAGTAAGAGTAGCAAATTCAGACCCCGAGATCATACGTTTGGTAATGGCCTGGTTACGTGGGCTTGGTGTTCCAGACAAAAATATAAATTTGGCTATACACATTTATCCCGATACTAGCCCGGAGCTTAGTAAGGACTTCTGGCTGAAGACAACTGGCCTATCTGAGAGCAATTTTGGCTGGGTTAGTATTGATAAGCGGGAAAATAAAAGCCGAAAGGCTGCGGGGAAACTACCATATGGCACTGCCCACATTATTTTGCGCGCAAGAGGGGAGCAGAAATACGGAGTGCAGTTTTTTCGACGTCTAAAAGGATGGATGCAAGGAGTCTATAATCAGGTATAATGAGAAACAAGCGGGTGTCGTATAACGGCTATTATAGGGGCTTTCCAAGCCCGGGACGGGGGTTCGACTCCCCCCACCCGCACCATACAAAAGGCCTTTCCGAAAGGAAAGGTTTTTTGTATGGTTCTGGGCTGGGTGAGGCGAACGCGAGCGCCAGTGGCGCTCAGCCGCCCTTGCCCTGCGACCATGGGAGCAGGGTTTCACCGAAGGTGAAAGGTCGACTCCCCCCACCAAATATATGAGGGGCTCGCCACATTCTGCGGTCCTGCTGCTGCGCGTGGTTAGGCATAGCCTAACCGGCAGAGAGCCTTGCGGTTTGCCACTGGCAAACTTCACCCTCAACGGCTCATATTCGGAATAAATCCGAATACGGCCTACTCCCCCTGAAGCTCGGACGAACGCCTCGTAACCGGTCAATAAGGTCCTACCTTTGTTTAAAATGTTGTACCAGTAGCATATTTTGTATAAATTATGATATAATATACCTATGACACCGCAGAAACGGCGTTTTGGGTTTACCACGAAAGCAGCACTGTATATCCTGACCATGGGCATATTGCTTTGCGCAGCTGTTTACCCGCTTGCGCTGCGTGAGTATGACAAACAGTTTAAGGCATATGCTGCAGCGCTGCCTGATTATACGAAAATTACTCCACCGGTCCCATTTGCCATTGGTCGACCAATCAAGATAGAGGTTCCTAGTGTTGGAATCAGCCTACCGGTGGTAGACGGCTCATACGATACTGTTTCGAGAACCTGGACACTTCATAACGACAAAGTTCAGTTTGACACAGCATCAAAGTTGGCAAATTCACGCGAGGGCAACACCTTTATTTACGGCCATGCTACCTCGTGGGTATTTGGCCCACTCCTGAGGGTTCAGCCAGGTGCTGAGGCTATCATAACGACAGACAAAGGCTTTGTTTTTGTGTACAAACTGGTCAGCCACGAGGTAGTAGACCCTACAAATACCGGCGTCTTGCAGTACAGCGGCCCGCCACGCCTCATGCTCCAAACCTGCACCGGCCCAACGCTGAGCGAATTCCGCCAGCTTTTTTACTTTACCTACAGCGGACGCAAATAATTCATTTGTACAGGCTCCGAGTGGGTTCGAGACGCTGAGTTCGTTCTTCTATGGCCCGTCCCGACATCTTCTACAAATCTTGAAATACTTCTATACGAGCGCCAAGGCTATTGAGGCGTTCGGCTAAGTCTTCATAGCCGCGCTGAATGGTGTATATGTTGCGTAGTGTCGAAACGCCATCCGCAGCGAGCATACCTATGAGCAGGAGGCTGGCTGGACGAAGGGCGGGCGGGCAGAATACGTCTGCACGGGTGAACTTTGTAGGGCCGGTTATGTACACGCGGTGAGGGTCAGCCAGCTCCACTGTTGCACCTATTTTTGTAACCTCTGTGTAGTAAATGGCGCGGTTTTCATACATCCAGTCATGAATGAGTGTGCGGCCTTTGGTGACGGCGCATATAGGAACAAAGTAGGGCAAGTTGTCGGTGTTTATGCCGGGGTAGGGGAGTGAATGAATTTTATCTATGAGTGCGAGTAGTTCGCCGTTGTGTTTATGGATGTGAAGATTAACCAGCTCGGTTTTGCCATTTGTAGCCTGGTATCGATCGGTTATATCGTAACGCAATCCCATTTTTTTGAGCTTTAGGAGCTCAAGTGTTACAAACGCTATCGGCACACGTTCGATGGTGATTTCCGAGTTTGTCGTTACGGCCGCCGCCATGAAAAACATGGCTTCTATAGGGTCTTCGGCTGGTGCATAAACTACATTTTTCTTGATGTTTTTGACACCACGAACGCGCAGAGTACTTGTCCCTACGCCGTCTATTTTGACACCAAGCTTCTGTAGGAAAAAGCACACATCTTGCACCATGTAATTTGCGCTGGCAAACTCTATGATGGTTTCTTCTTCGCGCCCAGCAGCAGCCATGAGGGCGTTTTCAGTAACGGTATCACCCATTTCGTACAGCGCAAACCTGCCAGCGGGCCTTGGCTTCACGGATACTTGGTAGTGGCCGCTGGTTGCTTTAACGTCGAGGCCAAATTCTTGGAGGGCAAAGAGGTGTGGTTCTACGGTACGCTCACCCAATTTACAGCCGCCAGCGTAAGGAATTTTAAACTCTTTATGCTCATGCATGAGCGGGCCCATCATCATTATTACCGTGCGGGTTTTTCGGGCAGCCTCTTTGTTCATGTTGCCCAGATTTAGTTTGGCTGGCCGGCGTAGCTCCAGGTCGCTCCCGTTTGTCCACTTGGCCTGCACCCCAATGCTTTCCAGAACTTCGAGTATCCGGAACACTTCCTCAATACGTGGGAAGTTCACAAACTTAGTTGTACCATGGTTTAGCAGCGCAGCGCACAGGAGGCCAACTGCTGCATTTTTGCTGGTTTTGAGCTGAATGGAGCCATGGAGTTCGTGCCCACCTGCTATGCGTAGATTAACCGAACCACTACCCAAGGAAATTATTTGTTTATTGAGTGCTTCGCTCAGTCGTCCGAGTGTTTCTAGGCTGAGATTTTGCCGCCCCTTCTCTATTCTGTTGATGGCAGATTGGCTCGTACCAAGTCGCTTAGCGAGTTCAGTCTGAGTCATGCCACGTTCTTGGCGCACGCGCGCCACAAAATCACCAATTCGTTCGTTTGTTTGCGTTGTCATGAGGGCTTAGTATACCAAAGATGGTATAAAATATCGACATCTTAGCTCCGGACACGCTTAATTGACAGGTTAAATCCGCAGACAAAATTACTATATGCTGCTTATTCGCTACGGGGTACACTATAGGGAGCAATAAGGATTCTTGTCATCCTGAACTTGTTTCAGGATCCACACGTCGAGGCAATGGAAGGCTCAAGGCGTGGTATGGATTCCGAAACAAGTTCGGAACGACACCAATAAAGGAGGGGTAACATGGTAGATACGCAAGTGGCTGATTTGATTGCTGCTGAAGACAATCGCGAACACGAAGGACTAGAACTCATCCCGAGCGAAAACTACGTGTCGGCCGATGTGCTTGAAGCAAACGGCAGTATTTTTACGAACAAATACAGCGAAGGCTACCCAGGTAAGCGCTACTATGGTGGCCAAGATTTTACCGACCCGCTCGAGCAACTCGCCATAGACCGCGCGAAAAAACTCTTTAAGGCAGACCATGCCAATGTGCAGCCGCATTCGGGCGTTCCCGCAAACGAAGCCGTGTACTATGCTTGGCTCGAACCAGGTGACACCGTGCTTGGAATGGACCTTGGCCACGGCGGTCACTTGAGCCACGGCAACCCCATGACCCGTGCGGCGCACATATACAACTTTGTCGGCTACAAGGTGAAAGATGTCACGACTGGCGAGATAGATTACGAAAAACTGCGCGAGTTGGCGCTTAAACACAAGCCAAAGATTTTGCTTGCAGGCTTTAGTGCCTACCCGCGCGAACTCGACTATGCCAAATTCGCGGCGATTGCCAAAGAGGTTGGTCCCGACTGCTTGCTCATGGCCGACATGGCGCATATAGCCGGGCTGATTGTGGCGGGTGAAGCAAAGAACCCGTTTGATTATGGCTTCCATGTCATAACCACCACCACCCACAAAACGCTGCGCGGCCCGCGCGGCGGCCTCATTCTTTCTAAAGGCACGGTGTCGACTCCGCTCAAGGCACCAGAAAAGACCATTCAAAACATCCCTACACTTATAGACCGCGCCATCTTCCCTGGTACCCAAGGTGGTCCACACATGCATACCATTGCCGCAAAAGCCGTGGCGTTTGGTGAAGCCCTCCGCCCAGAATTCAAAACGTACGCAAAGCAAGTGGTGAAAAATGCGGCGGTACTGGCAGAAGAACTGAAAAAACGCGGCTTTGTGCTGGTGGCCGGCGGTACGAGCAACCACCTTATACTGGCAGACGTGCACCAGAGCTTCGGTATAGACGGCGGTGTAGCCGAAAAAGCCCTCGACAAAGTGGGCCTAAACCTCAATAAAAACTCCGTACCGAACGACACGCTCCCACCATTCCGCCCCAGTGGCATACGCCTTGGTACTCCGGCAATTACCACGCGCGGTCTGAAAGAAAAAGATATGGTGAAGATTGCTGAGTGGATGAAGCAGGCAATTGATGCGCGCGAAGATGAAGCAAAACTCGCGGCCATTCACGAAGAAGTGAAGGCATTTTCACGCCAGTTCCCCCTCCCAAGCGATACGAAAAAATGTGGTGACTGTAGTGGCAAAAAAGATTGTACGGACTGCAAAGATTGCAAATGCGGTGAAACTCACCCCAGTAAAACCTGCAAATGCGGTGAAACCTGTTCTTGCAACCCCTGCAAGTGCTAGTCCCGTCCCTGTCATTCTGCCCCGCCAATCGGCGGAGAAGAACATTCTCGTTTAGATGCAGGCTCTCGCGCCTGCAGGCGACCTTCTTTCTTTGCTGTCAAAGAAAGAAGGCAAAAGAAACCAGGCCAGAACTCCAGCATCTTGGTCAGGCTTTGTCAGTTCTACAACCAACGCGACAACTCGTCAGTAATCAATTGCCACTGGCAATTGATTACTTCCTCAAACAAGTCGCCTTGCCTTTCGGAAGTTGTAGAGCCTGACAACACCTGAGCCAAGAGTCTCCGCATGGCCGTCTCAGGTATATCGCTGACGCGATGATTGAAGGAGCGGCCCAGGGCCGCATCTAAGCTCTAAGCTCCTCAGTCTAAGGTTTATTCCGACTAAGAACTCCGCTTGCTGTACAATCAAACTATGGCTCAAAATCAAAAGTTGAAAAAGCCGTGGTACAAATCTACCGAAAAAGGACCGCTTGTGGTGGCGTGGGTGCAACTCGCTGGAGTGTGGCTGCTTGCATTCCTGGCATCCCGTACACCCAAACCAGAACAAGCAACGAGCCAGATGCTCGAAAACCTCGGCGATATGGTTGCACTTGTGTCGTTTGTGCAGTTTTTTACTGGAGTACTTTTTCTGTTTCTGTACCCACACACGCCATTAAAAAAGCGCTTTCTTATTTGTCTTGCACTGTTTTTCAGCCTAGTCGTCATCATCGCCACAAAACAAGGTGTGGTTGTTCCGAAGAACTAAGGTTTTTGGGCGCGCCAGCCAATGTCGGGGCGGTACTGCATGCCGGGGAAGTGAATGGCATTTTCGCCAATGGCCGCGTTAGCGGCAGCTGAAGCGGCTTCAAGGTTCACGCCTAGACCGGTAACAAAGAGGACACGACCACCTGAAGAAACAGTGGCGCCGTTTTCGAGCTTTGTTCCACCGTGAAAAACACTAACATCTCGGTACTCTTCGCTAAGCCCGCTAATCTCTGCGCCAGTTTTGGGTGCTTCGGGGTAGCCCTCGGCGGCGAGGCAAATGGTTAGTGCGGCAGCATTGTAATTTTCTGGTAGTGCAAATTCTGCTATGGCACCTGTGGCAGTGGCATACAGCATATCGTATATATCGACACCGTTGCCGTGCAGGAGCGGGATTATGACCTCTGTCTCTGGGTCGCCAAACCGCGCATTGTACTCAATGACAAGTGGGTCGCCGCCAAGCTCTTCGGACAGCATAAGGCCTAAGTACAATACTCCCTGGTATGGCGTATTTTCGTGCGCCATGCCTCGTATGGTTTTCTCGGCTATAACCTTTATTTTTTCCCATTGCGCCGCGGTTAGCATCCAGTCAGGTAACGGGGCATATACACCCATGCCACCGGTGTTTGGTCCTTTGTCGCCTGGGAGTAATCGTTTATGATCTTGCGAAGCAAGTGGGATTACCTTGAAGTTGCTACCATCGCTAAGTACAAAAACTGACACTTCGGGCCCGTGGTTGCGCGCTTGAACCACAAACCGGCTGCCGTCGCCGTCCATAGCACCGCTGGAAATTTTCCCAATGGCTTCATTTGCCTCGGCCATATTTTCTGGGAGAAACACGCCCTTTCCTCCGGCAAGCCCGTTTGCTTTTATAACGCTCTTTGCTGGTCCGCCAAATATATTTATGGCAGCCATTGCCGCTTCGGCTGAGGTGACAATAACAGACTCAGGGATGGTGATATCGTGCTTCTGCATAAACTGAGTTGCGAACGATTTACTGCCCTCTAGCTGTGCGGCGGCTTGGCTAGCACCAAAAACGGTTATGCCTGCGGCACGGAGCGCGTCGCTCATACCGGCTACCAGAGGTGCCTCAGGACCAATTACTACAAGTGAAACAGCGTGCTCTTTACAAAACGCAATGGTCTCGGCGTTGCCAGATAATGCGACATTTTCGCATTTTTCAGCACGGCTGGTCCCTGCGTTGCCGGGCGAAACGTAGACCTTGTCCACGCGAGGTGATTGGGCTATGCCCCATGCGAGCGCGTGTTCTCGCCCGCCGCCTCCAAGTATTAATACTGTCGCCATTACACACGCTCCTTTCTATACATTTGTTGTGCTTCTAAAAATGCTACCACATCAGCGGCAATGTGAGCCTTTTCTGTAGACTGTACCCGCGCAAAAAGACTCTCTGCCGTGTCGTCGGGCAATACCGCGACACGGTGTTCTGATATGGTCGGCCCGGTGTCGTATTCGGCACTTACCGCATGGAGTGTTTGCCCGCCTTCTTCCATGTGCTGGTTTAGGGTAAATTCCTGAGTGCCAAGACCATGGGTACCAATAGTAGCAGGTAGCAGGCCAGGGTGAGTATTGAGCATACGGCATTCGTACACACTCGGGTAATCTGGCAGCCAGCCATAGGAAGCGACAAGCTCGGCGCCAACCTGTTTCATGTAGCCCAAGAGAAGCACGTGGTCAACTCCATGTTCGTTCAATAGTGCTAGAATACTGGCTTGCTCTTCGGCGGTCTGCTGGCCGTGAACAGCAGGAAGAGCAGAAGGTTGTGTGTGGCTGTTTATTACAGCTGTTACTACACCGAGTCCAAGCTCGTCGTTTAGCGACTGTATACGCTCGAGTATAAATGCCTGCGGGTTGTTGCAAATCACCAGCTTAACCTGAAGGGAATACTGATTCTTGGCGACATCACGAATAAATGCTTCGGCGGTACTACCACTGCCCGAAGCAAAGATTGCAATATTTACAGAGTTCATTTGGGTTCCGGAACGAGCCGGTCATTTATGTTAATATGGGTGATTTCCTCCGCGCGCTTCCCAATTGGCGTAGGATAGATGCCGGTGAAACAGCTCGCCGAAAAAACGTGTTCGGGAAGCCCAGTTGCCTCTATCATGCCGTCGTACGTTAGGAAATACAGTGAGTCGGCACCGACATATTTGCGTATGTCCGGAACCGTCATTTCTGAAGCGATTAGTTCCTTCTGTGTAGGTGTGTTTATGCCGTAGTAGTCAGGGTAGAGCACAGGTGGTGAGCTTATCATGAGGTGAACTTCAGTGGCACCAGCATCGCGCAGCATTTGCACGGTTTTACGCATGGTTGTTCCGCGCACAATCGAGTCGTCCACCAGTACCACGCGCCGGCCGGCTATGGCATCTACCAGCGGGTTGAGTTTCATTTTGAGGTCGTGCTCTCGAAGCTCAGCCGTGGGTCGTATAAAGGTGCGGTGTATGTAGCGGTTTTTAATGAGGTTCATTTCAAACGGTATGCCGCTGGCTTCGGCGTAGCCGAGTGCGGCTGGGATAGCTGAGTCTGGCACGGGGATAACCACATCCGCTGCCACCGCTGACTCATGTGCCATGATACGTCCGAAATTCATTCGCACTTCATTGACACTTTTGCCGAGGATGATGCTATCGGGGCGTGCAAAGTAGACAAACTCGAAGATATCGAGCTTCTGTTCACCTGGGATTACCTGACGAGACTCTATGCCATCTGTTGTGATGACAACCATTTCACCTGGGGCAATTTCGCGCTCCACGGTTGCTCCTATGGTGTCGAGGGCGCATGTCTCGCTAGCAACGACGTGGCTACCGTCTTCGAGTTTGCCGAGAGAAAGCGGCCGTATGCCGTGCTGGTCGCGGAAGGCAATCAGTGTATCTTGGTTCATGGCCACGGCCGAAAACACGCCAGTAAAGAGGGGGTAGCAGGCGGCAATGGCGTCCGGGAGAGCTAAGCCATCGTCTAGGTAACAGGCTATGGCGGCGGCCATCATGCCGGAATCATTCAGTTTGCGCGTAGAGATATGGTGGTCCTTGAGGAATTCCTCAAGCTTGGTGGTGTCGGGGATATTCCCATTGTGCGCAAAGGCGAAGTCGTGCTTGTCGTCTAAGAATGGCTGGTTAAAGCAATCGTCGCTACCACCAGAGGTAGAATAGCGGTTGTGACCGATTGTGATATGACCGGGCAGTTTCTTTAGGTCATCCTCTCTGTAAACGGTGGTTACGAGTCCAAACCCACTGTGCAGGTGTAAGTTTTTGCCGTCGCTGCTCGCTATACCCGAGCTTTCTTGCCCGCGATGTTGGAGTGCGCATAGCCCATAAAACGACAAACGAGCCGCTTCTACTTCAGGGCTCGCTCCAAATATGCCAAAAACGGCACATTTTTCTTTTGGACGCATATCTGACTGACTATTAAACACGTGCCTATCATCCTCCAGGTGTAAAATGCGAAACGGACAGCCCTACCTTTATCTGTCCAATACATCCCCTACTACGTATATTGTATAGCGCGCTCGCTACTTCACGCAAGCTACGGGAGGAGTTCGGGTTCTTGGCGGAGGGTGATGCCAAAGCGAGACTGGACAGCTTGAGTGATTTCGTCGCGGAATTTTATGAGGTCGGCGGTGCTTTTGGCGTGTTCGTTGACGAGTACAAGTGGTTGGGCGGGCCATGTTGCCATGCCAGTCCTGCTATCGTGCACGTCTTTGTAGCCCACTTGTTCTATCAGCCAGGCAGCGGGGATTTTGACGCCTCCACCCTCACTTGGGTAGTTGGGCATGGTGGGGTAGGTGTCTATGAGTTCAATGAATGTTTTTCCATCTACGATTGGGTTTGCGAAAAACGAGCCGTTATTTGCGACGCGCGCCGGGTCTGGTAGCTTGGCGCTGCGAATGTCAATGACGGCATCGCGAATGACCCTTGGGGTCACAGGCCCATTCACTGGGTGCTCGGCAAGGTACTTCTCGACAGCACTGTAGTAGGGCGGGAAAGGGTTTCCGGCCGTGAGATGAAGTGTAATGGCGGTTATGAAAAACCGCTCGCGGTATTCTGTCTGAAACAGGCTATGGCGGTAGGAGAACCCGCAGGCCTCTGTTGGCACAGTGGTCAGCTGGCTGGTCGCGCGGTCAAATACCTCGACACTGGTGATAGTTTGGGCGATTTCCTGGCCGTAGGCTCCAACATTTTGTACCGGTGTTGCCCCAGCAGTGCCCGGAATAAGGCTCAGTGCTTCAATGCCCGTGAGCCCGACGGCTACGCTGCGACCGACCACCGTATCCCAGATTTCGCCAGCTCCGACGGTTATAAAATGGCTGTCGAGCGACACGTAATCTTCGTAGCCAAGTATGCGATTTACCATAATGAGTCCCGGAAAACCTTCGTCCCGCCAGACGATGTTACTACCGCCTCCTATCATGAGCATGGGCAGCTGCTTCTCGCTAGCCCAGCGGAAGGCTTCCTTTAGGTCTTCACGCGTATGGATTTCGGTAAGATAGGCTGCTTCGCCGCCAAGGCGCATGGTAGAGTAGTTGGCAAGAGAAACGTGTTCGTTTATGGTGAGCATAACCCCAGTATACACCCAGTATCGCTCTTGCACATCGGCCCTAACAGAGATAGAATAGAAAGCCTATGGCACAGAAAGATACGTCAGCACCATACAGCCTACTCGGCAAAAAACTTCGCAAGCTCCGTGAAGCGCACCGCGAAAGTGTTGCAGAGGTATCTGGCGCAGTGGAAATTGAAGAAAAATATCTTTCAAACATAGAGGCGGGCAAAGACCGCCCCAGTGAAGATATACTCTTGCTACTTATTAGTCACTTTGGGCTAGAGGATGATAACGCAGATGAGCTCTGGCACTTGGCCGGCTACCATCAACATGAAGATAGCGAGCCGCACGCACACACCGAGCAAGACGATGCTCGCCAGCGTACCGCCGCCATGATGATAATGCTTGACCCACGAGTAATGTACAGCGATAGCGTGGAAGTTGTTTCCAACAAACAAGGAGTTATAGTCAACTTCTCTCAGACGGCCGGGCCAGATGCGCCGCATCTGACTATTTCGCGGATTGGCATGAGCTACGACCAGGCAAAAGCGGTCATGGGTATTTTGCACCAAGTATTGTACAACCACGATAATCCTGGTAATACCCGTCGGCTTAGCGGCGGGAAAGCAAATAAACCCGAGTAATAAGTCCGAGGAAGCTACGGGTTAGCCGACTTCACATCTATAAACTCTTGGCAAAACCGTTCAAACACGGCGTTTGTCCAGCCGAAGCCGGTTTGGCTAGGATACACGCCTTTTTGCGGTGGTTTGTCTGGGTTAACCACATTGTATTTTTCCAGAAACACGCCATGTTCATTGAACCAGTCAAGGTTGGTGTGGAGCCATTTCGTAGCAATTCGTTCAGCATCTTCACGGTAGCCGTATTTTAACAGGCCTTCTACGACAATGAAGTGGAGCGGTGCCCAGCCATTCGGGAAGGCCCACTGGACGGGCACGCTACCGGGTACAAACTGCCCAAGCGGTAAAGCGTCGGTCGTAGCGAGACCGCCTTTATTTTCAAATCGCCGCAGTGCTTTCACCAGATTTGCAGCCCGTTTTTCGCTTACCATTCCAGCCCACATGGGGAAATATGCCGCTAGACTACTTATGCTACCACGTCTCTGTTTTTTAAAGTCATAGTCGTAGTACAGGCCACGTAGCTGGTCCCACATGAGTTCGTTCATGGTTTTTTTGCGGCTCTCGGCTGCCGTAAGCCATTTTTTTGCCCCCTCTTCGTTGCCAAAAATTCTTTCGGCGCGGGCAAAGTCGGTCTCGTATTTGTATAGCAGTGCATTTAAGTCAGCAGGGAGATAGTGCAGCGCCTTCCGGTTAAACCGCGGGGTCATATCCCAGCCGCTTTCGGCCTCGGCAAGGTCATGAAGGTGGTTAATATCGTAGTAGCGGCTGAGATTTTTGTAGACAAGCCGTTCGTTGGGCTTCTTTGTACCGCACCATACGACGCGATATTCTTCCTGCGCAACGGATATTGCTTTTTTTAACCAAGTTTCACTCAGGGAATAGGCACTGTAAACATCAAATATAAAACTAGTTAGGAGCGGTGGTTGTGACCGCCCGGTTAGGTACGTTCGAGAAGCATTTGGGACAGCTCCAAACCGCTCAAACAAATACAGCAGATTCTCTAGTATGCCGATGACTAAGTCTCGGTGCGGTTCATCTAATATGCCTTGTACCATAAAGTAACTATCCCAGTAGTACAGTTCGTTATAGTCAAAGCTGGCCGTTTCATCGTAGCTGGGCACAAGGTATGGGTTTGGCATGCCGAGCAAGCTTTCATCATCTGCTGGATGGTAACGCTCCAGCTTTACCCAATAGTCGGCAATGTAAGATCGAGCAGTAGCAACATCTGTGGCCGACAATGGTACGTGTTTTGCGGGTAGTAGTTTTCGCGCCGCCTGTTCGGCCGCGGCCATTGCTTTGTCGAACAGCTCGTTATCTAGCATATGCTTTAAGCGTATGCTGTCGCCCCCGCCGCGTCAACGGTAAAACCGACATGTGTCCCTCGTAATGGGCGTGTACGTGACACGCGAGATACTATCGTAGCCTCAGCCTCTCCCGCCAGTAACATACCAAAACACATTTCCCCACTTTCAGAGGACTGTCCTTTGAAATTGGGTTATTGGGAGCGGTTTGGCGGTATAATAGGCGTATGAATACGCATAACACAAGAACATGGAAAGACGTTAACGCAATCTACCAGATTTATCCGCGTAGCTTTCAGGATAGCAATGGTGATGGTGTGGGCGATTTGCGCGGTATTATTCAGCGACTGCCGTACTTGAAGGGGGAAGCGGATTCACTTGGGGTAGATGCGGTGTGGTTCTCCCCGTTTTTCCCGAGCCCCATGGCCGACTTTGGCTATGATGTGAGTGACTACTGCGACATAGATCCACTGTTTGGCAGCCTTGATGACTTCAAGGAGCTTATAGCAAAAGCACACGAGCGAGACATTAAAGTCATGATAGATTTTGTGCCTAACCATTCATCTGACCAGCACCCGTGGTTTCAGGAATCGAAATCTTCCCGTGATAACCCAAAACGTGACTATTATGTCTGGCGTGATGCCAAACCAGACGGCTCCCCACCAAACAACTGGATGAGCATATTCGGCGGCTCCGCATGGGAGTGGGATGAAGCGACCGGGCAGTACTACCTGCACACGTTTCTAAAAGAGCAGCCCGACTGGAACTGGGAAAACCCAGTCGTTCGCCGTGAAATGCAGCGCGTGCTTCGCTTTTGGTTCGACCTGGGCGTTGACGGTATGCGGGCAGATGCGGTGCGCTGGATTTCCAAGGATGAACACTTACGTGACGACCCGCTTAACCCAGCATTTGTTGAAACGCCTAGCGCGGATCCGTACTGGAAGCTGCTTCACGTGCACAGTCGTTTTGGACCGCACTTATTTGACTATTTGCGTGAGCTCACCGATGTTGTCGAGCAGTATCCTGACCGAATTATGATATTTGAAGACTACCCCGACGGCGTCTTTACCACACGCGACCAATATCTTGGCTTTTACGGTGTAAATCCGCGCGTGAGCATGCCATTTAATTTCGAAGGCATAAATGCTACCTTTACGGCGCAACATTTCAGAGGGTTTATAACTGAGTTTCAAGGCTTTATCGACCCATCGCAGCACACCCCTGTTTACTGCTTTGGCAACCATGACCAGCCGCGACTGGTTTCACGGGTTGGCGAGCGTCAGGCGAGCCTCATAGCTATATTACAGACAACACTGCCGGGGCTGCCGGTTATGTACTATGGTGATGAACTTGGAATGAAAAATGCCTACATCGCTCCCGACGAGGAGCAAGACCCACTTAACGCTATTAAACCTGGTTTAGGCCTAGGGCGTGACCCTGAACGTACGCCGATGCAGTGGGACGGCGGCCAGTATGCTGGCTTTAGTGATGTCAAGCCATGGCTACCCCTTGCTGGCCAGCATGAACAGTGCAACATTGCGACAACGTCGCAAAAACATGATACGTTTCTTTCGCTCTACCGTTGGCTTCTCGACTTCCGCTCTCGGAGCAACGTGCTCAAGCATGGTGGCTATGAAACACTCGATGCAACAAACCCGCACGTGTTTTCTTTCGCTCGGATGCTCGGTAATGAACAGCTGCTTATAGTCCTGAATTTTTCCAATCGTCGCCGCAGTTACGACCTGCCACCGGGAAGCCATATTCTAATATCCTCGTTGCAGTCACGCTCGGCCGGTATCTCTCGAAAAAATCAACTTAAAATCCAGCCGTACGAGGCCGTTATCGTTGGGCAAATGCACTCTGCCTAGGGGCAAATGAAGTGAAGCTAACAGATACAAATATTGCAGATGAAGTAAAACTACCCTGTGCAGACAAAATTGCCTTTGACACAAAAAAACAGGCTGAAGCCACGGCTACCACAAGTAAGTACTGGTACGGCAGCCGCCCCCACGCCTATCACTGCCGCCACTGCCACCTATGGCACCTCTCCACATCACCAAAAGACTAGCGTATACTTGTTAGTGCAACCGAAGTATCCCGTATCGTCAACGAGGCGATAGCCGAGCTTTAGGGCAGGAGGAGAGCCATATTGGGATTTATTCCGAATCGGCGAGGAGGTGAGGATAGTCAGTGACTGTCCGCAAGGGAATGTTCCGGTGCAAACTTGTTTGCAACAGTGAACTTCCGGGGCCGCAGGATGCGGCAAGGCCCTCCTGGATAGGGATTGTAGCTCAGTTGGCTAGAGCGCAGCATTCACATTGCTGAGGTCGGGGGTTCGAGCCCCTCCAATCCCACCAAACGTATCTCAAAGATACTGACCAATTCATTTTTCAATATATAGAAAAGAAGGCACCTATGGACGAACTCAAGAAAAAACTAGCACTTTCACAAAACGACAAGCTCAATGGACTTCGCGCGGCCGTGCTTGGCGCAAACGATGGCGTTGTTAGTACGGCAGGGCTCATCTTTGGTGTGGCGGGTGCTACCAACAACAAAGGTGCAATATTTACGGCTGGTCTTGCTGGACTAATTGCCGGGGCTATTAGCATGGCGGTTGGCGAGTACATATCGGTTAGCACGCAGCGTGACACCGAACGAGCATTCATAGCGCGTGAAAAGAAACTGTTGGAAAAAGATCCGGCTGGTCAGCTGGAAGACTTGGCAGCGTTTTATGAAGCAAAGGGCGTTTCACGCAAAACCGCGCTTCAGTTTGCGCGCGAACTGAGCGCCGACGACCCGGTAAAGGCACACCTAGAGGCCGAACTGAAGCTTGACGAAAACGACCTCACTAACCCCATGACAGCTGGTATCGCCTCGTTCTTTTCGTTTGGGCTGGGGGCGCTCATACCGCTCACGGCGGCGGTTGCTTCACCCGACAACACCCGTATTAAGATAACACTGCTGGCGGTTGTGATGGGTCTGTTTCTGACTGGCTACTACAGTGCAAAATTTGGTGGCGCCAACAAACGTGCCGCCGTACTTCGCGTACTGCTGGGGGGGATAACCGCCATGGCAGTAACGTACGCCATCGGCCGCGCTTTTGGTACTGCAATAAGCTAGAATTCACTTGGGAAACTAGATTTTTCTCTGTTCATTTCACCCCATTGCTTTCGGGGGATTATTCTTTGGCTGAACCGATTAGCTGATATACTTAAGCAATAAGCATAAGCAATCCGAGGAGGAGCTATGGAACCAGGTCAGGTTTTTGCGCCAAATAATAGTACGAGTAACGATGCACCTACGCCAAGTACGTTAACACCAGCGGTTTCCAGCGATAGCCTCGCAACGGGCGTGATGCCCACTCCATCCACGAGTGAACAGCCTCAGAACGGCACGGTACAGACAGCTAGCGAGGCCAAGGTAGTGGAGGCTAATCAAGACTCTGAGCCGCCAGAAACACCCACCGCTAGCACCGAGGTATCGGAATCAGCCGATGCCACGCCATCTGAACTGAGCGTATCGGCGAGCGCTGAGTCGGCGCCAGTAGTAGCAAGCCCAGCGACAGAAAACTCACAAACAGGCACTCCGGTGGTCGCCAGTGATTCGTCCACGCCGGAAGCCAGCGGCCTTGGAGCGGCAGCTGTTATTTCCGGTGCGACCAACACTCCAGGACTTGGCGACGGAGGAGCAAAACGAAAAAAAATGCTCCTGTTTGGGGCGGCTGGCGCAGCGGTCTTGTTGCTTTCGGGGGCTGCGGTATTTGGTATGTATCTGCCAAATAGGCCAGAAAATGTTTGGAAAAACGGTCTCGGACGTTCTGGCAAGGCGCTTTCTGCGCTCGTCGAGAAGGCGGCAGATAAAAAGACCATAGAGACGTTTCAGAACTCAAAAATGAGCCTAACAGCCGACCTGACATGGGGGGAAACGACCGGCAAGTTACGCTGGGACGGCAAGAGCGACAGCAAGAATACAAACGGTACTATGACCATATCAAGCACCGGTGGCGGTATGGATGTAGGCGGCAAGTTTGAGTACATAACGAATCTGACAGAAACTGCTCAGCTGCCAAATCTGTATTTCAAAGTAAGCGAACTAAAAAATATTCCCATTGAACAGTACGAACCACGGCTTGCACCATACGTAAATAAGTGGATTTTCCTAGATGGCAAAACACTTCAGCAGTATTATCCAGAAATCTCGGATGGCTTGAAAGATAGCAGCAAGAAAGTTACCAGTAATGATGTAGCCGCCGCCGCAAAAACACTAACAGAAACCGTTCGTGACCATGTGCTGACGAGCGACACTCGCAAGGCTGTCATAGTGCGGAAAAAGTTTGTCGGCAAGGAGCAAATAAATGGCATACAGGCCTATCACTTTACGGCGGGAGTAGATACAAAAAACGCTGCTGCGTATTGTGAAGTGCTTGTTCGGAAGATGACCGAAACGGAACTATTCAAAAAACTTGCGGCCGAAACCGAAATGAGCGAGGAGAGCAAAAAAAATAGCATTAAAGAATGCCAAGATTCAGTTCAGAGGAGCGTTAAAGAAAGCGACGTGTTCGACGTGTGGATTGACGCAAAGTACAAGCTAGTTCATCAGGTACGTTTGCCGGAAAAACAAGGTGATAATACGGTCTATACCGAATTTGGGCAGGTATATAAAGGCGGCGATGACCTCTCGCTTTTTGTTCGCTACCACAACGGCGGGGATTCTCCGTATGATGTGAAGTCAACGCTCGATACGAACACCGTTACCGGTGTAACAACTGCAAACGTAGATGCCAGCTCGCCGAAAAGCGGTGAGTCTGAATTCCAATCTGCTTTTTCACTAAAAATGACGTTTAAGTCTGAACCATTGAAGCAAAAAGTGGAGCAAACCATACCAACAGATACAGTACCGTTCACTGAACTATTGGCGAAAATGGGGGTAGCTGCGCCTGAGAGTAGCGGAAATACGTCATCGCAAGCCCCAAAGGGTAGCATAACTGCCCGGGCCTACGACAGCGAGCGCCAGACGGACATTAACGCGCTTCGTTCACAGGTAGAGGTGCACTATGCGAATTGGGGAAACTATCCAAGCCTTGCCCAGATAAACGATGCGGCGTGGCGTACAAAAAATATGCGCGGGCTCAGTTCTGAGGCGCTGCGTGACCCAGAGAGCTCGTCTGAAAAACTCGCTTCGGTTGCATCTCGGGGAACCTATGGCTACCAGGCGTTACCGGCAAATTGCAGTGGCGGAGAAAACGCTACCATTGGCTGCGATAGCTTCGTGCTAACGGCAATACTTTCCGACAGCACAAAGTACACTAAAGACTCGGAATACTGACAAAACTAAACCCGGTATAACTTTCGTAATTGCGAAAACATCTCTGTTACGCTACAATACTCCTCAGTCTTGTCTTATGTACAAAGGCCCAATCCAAGGAGCGGAGCGACTGAATGGGGCTTTGAGAGGAGAAGTGTAACTCTGAATCGAAGCTTTGCCCGGTAGGGCAAACGAGATAAGAGTGTACGCTTGGACGAGGCTCTTTAGCTCAGTTGGTAGAGCAGAGGCCTGAAGAGCCTTGTGTCCCCAGTTCGAGTCTGGGAGGAGCCACCAAGTAAAAACCCCAGCACCGCCTGGGGTTTTTACTTGGCTGGCGAAGACCAGACTTGAACTGGATGCGTGAGCGAAGCGAACCACCAGTTCGACGCCAAGACTTCCGCGCACAGGAGCTTGTTCCGAGCACGGTAGTCTGCGAGCGCCGTAAGGCGCTGCCCTGGGAGGAGTACGAGCGAAGTGAGGCCTGGCAGGATAGCACTATACGAACCACCAGCAAAAATCAAATATGTCCAGCAGTTCATCCGCAAAGCTCAGTTCATCAAAAAAATAAATGGGAATTATACCACAAGCATTCTGTGAGCTATAACACACTTTTTTCTCAGAAATAGGTTTAAACTATAAGCACCATCTAAAGGAGGGTTTATGAGAAAGTATCTTACAACAGGGCTAGTCGTGCTTGGATTTCTTGCGACGGCAGCTTTTTCGACCAGTAGCGTAAGCGCACTAACTACCGTAAACGGCTGTTCTTTCGATGACAGCACTGCTGGCGTCTGGAAACTGACGGCTGACTGTACAAGTATAGCGCAGATAAATGTTCCTTCGAACACCGTAGTAAAGGGCAATGGCTATACTGTGTCGCCCAATTTCACTAAAACAAGTAATTCCAATAACGCGGTTTTTGGCGTGATTGACGCCATGCATGTCAGCTTCCAGAACCTGAAGGTAGACGGAACGGATGGAACAGAACTGCACGGGGTGAATGTGTATCAATCGACTGACGTCAAACTGCGCAATGTGACACTTACCAACAACGACTACACTGGTCTGGTCGTGAACGGCTCGACCGTAACCGTACGGAATCTGTCTACGGCCGGTAACGGCCTGGGCGGAGTCAATGTCGACCAAGGTAAAGCCGTGACAATGCCAGCGGTACTGACGGTGCGTGGCAAGAGCCAGCATACTGACCTTGGCCACATTTACGTCGATGACTCGACAAAAAATGTGACAGTTAATGATGTCAGAAACCAGTATGTAGTGTCACATCCTGGCATCCAGCCAAATGATAAACTTTACACTCTCAAGAAAGTCGTTACTACGAAAAATCAGTGCAAAAACGGTGGCTGGCAAAATGTAATGACCGCAAAACACTGGGGCTTTAAGAACCAAGGTCAGTGCGTTTCATATGTTGAACATGCCATCAACCACCATGGCGGCCACGATTGTGACCGTGACCACGAGCGCGAAGACACAGATGATTAGCAAATAGCCTCGCATATTATAAAAGCGGCCATATTCTGGTCGCTTTTATAATAGCCTCATTTAAGATAGTGCGGCGGGTTCACGTGGCAGAAGTTTGTTGTTTGTGTATGTATAGGAGTTCGTTTCGTAACCCTGCTCTTGCAGCGCTTTTACGGCAGCATCTATTGTGACCCCGGGCGATACCACAAATCCGAAGCCACGTTTGCCGTTATCGTCTGGCGCAATTGGGCGAGTCATAGTAGTGATGTTAATAGCTTGCGCATCGAAAACGGTCAGCATAGCTTCGAGCGAACCAGGCTGGCCATTCGACTGTACATAGATAACACTAGAGCCTTCACTTGGGTCACGCCCATGCCAGGAAATCTGCGGTATGGGAGAAGCCTCGGCGTTTGTGGGGCGCGAAACGGCAGTATGTAGCGCCTGGTCTGTTTTGTCCGCGAATACACCGAGGACTTTTAGTGCATATTCGCCGGCGAGATTACTTGTGATGGCGTGAAAATTATCCACGTCCTGCTGGTTTCTTAGTGCCACTTCAGCAAAAAAGACCGGATGTTCACTGTCGTCTGGTGAAAGGTGGCAGTCTATATCAGTGAAGTTGAAACCCTCGCCCTGCTTACTAAATGTGCTCACTACCTTTAGAAGCGCACCAGCAGCATCGGCCGTAGAGAACGTAAATGCGGCGTGAGTGGGTGTCTGGGCCGTTATATCGGGGTAGTTTTCTGGCTTGGTCGTCACGAGCCAGAACGTGGTTGCGTTACCCTCTGGGCTGACTTTGCGACCAACAGTGAGACCGGTTGTTTCGCCCGCCATGCGAGAGGCAATGGCGGCAGTAACTTTGCCCTCAATCTTACCATCTGGAGTGGCTGATACTTCCACAGCGCTTCCGACAGTATCGGAACGTTCAAGCCGCACCCAGTGTTGCGGCAAGTTTGGTTCTGCTTGAACTAGCGCAGGTTTTTGAGATATCACCTGTTGAACATTTTCTTCGGCAACGTCTGGCGGGAGAAGAATGTGCTGGTCGACGGCTATGGCAATCTTGCCAATAATCTGAAGGTTTTTACCGCGAAGAGCCTCTATGGCGCTCACGACTCTGCCGGAGTTGTTATTGTCTACGGCTATAATGGCTATGTCTATTTCGCCATGTTCTAGCGCCCCTATGAGCGACTCATGATCTTCATAGCTGACCATGCGCTCGCAAGCCTCATCTAAAGCGTCGGGGTCAGATGTATCGACATTGAAATACTCGCAGCCAGCGATAAAGTGGAACGCGCCCGGGATTGTCATGTTGGCTTCGCCGGGCTTGGCCTGTATGCCCATCTTATGGGGCATAGATAGCGTAGTTTCGGCTAGTGATGGTGAGGGTGTCATAGATATTAAAAATGCCTCCTGGTGGAGGCGGGTGTTGCTTATGTTGTTTTGGCTACAAGCTTACACGGCCTCCCTCAAGGGGGTTAGTAAAAAAGCTAAAGCCAAAGGGTTTATACGAAATCATAAATTGCATTTTAACGCAAATATCTGTTTTTTGCAAGTATTTATTTTTCGGCGAGCTGCGCTGCAGAAACGACCAAGAAGATGCCGACGGCATTTAGAGCAAACGCTAGTATGAAAAACTGCCACTGTTTGACCTTAGACAGACCCATCATGCTGACGCCGACTTCGTCGGGCAGGGGAGAGGCAATTACAAATGCCCCGACCACCGGCAAAACCCAGGCAAAATACGGACTTTTGAAGAGGAGCTTCATGCGCGGCGTTTGCAGCTTGCGTGCTAGCGGCATAAGTTCGGCAAACACGCGGTCTTTCATAAACCGGAATATGAAATAATCACCAACCATGGCGCCAGCTCCAGCCAGCAGGGCTATCTCAATGGCGTGGAGTTGGCCCGCCAGATGAAACAACACCACGGCCGCTGGGGCGACCGTAAAGGTAGAGACAAAGAACAAACCAGTTATGAAAGCACCCAAGTAGCCGAGGTTCCCCACGCTCTTTATGGCTGCGTCAACCTGCGGGGTTCGTGCTAGCCAGAAAAACGCAAACAAGCTCACTGCTAGCAGTGCCGTGTTTTTGTACTTCCAGCGCCGCCACCGCCGCTGCAGCTCAGCCACATCCATTTCTAGCAACCGTTTTTTCTTTTTGCGCGCCATAGAACCAGTATACCAGCCCACCCTCACAAAAAAGGACGCCAAAGCGCCCGATAACTCCCATGTGGTGCCAGATAGCGGACATATTTTTAACTCTATATCCTAGCAACTACCATACTTATAGGTTGCAGCGAGTTGTAACATTGTTTAACTTGTCACCAGATTTGATTACTTAGTTTTTGAAGTTTTCAAATATATAAGAGATGTCGGCACAAAAATAATCATTGCTAGCACTGTAACTATAAGTAGATTTGGCCCCTCGGGGTCGTTGATTAGAAAAAACACAAACCTTGAAATAGCAAAAGAAACTACAAAGAGTATAAATAAAGGAACTTTTTTCAGTTTCATTACTTCATTTTAACAGAGTACTTGCCCGAGTCCTTTATGGGTTAAATCAAAAAACACCGATGTTCTCGGTATTTTACAGACGTAGTATAAATGGTGCAGCGAGTAGGGGAAAGTTTCCACCTAATCAGGGAAGAAATCAAACGTTGGCGGGAGTTGCTAGAAGTCCCATATCAGGAATATCTAACGACAAGTAAGTAGAATAGGGCACCCGGGATTTACACTACCTTCTGTTTGCGAAGAACGGCTGCTTTATGCCACTACCGTCTTTGTTGAAGCAAGTCTGCTTAACAACCCTAAGAAAGTCACCTAACTCAATTGAGTTCGTCAGAAACCGTGGAGCATTATGTAATACCTGAAGGTGCTCAGGTAGCTCGTCTGAGGCTTTAGGCGTGAGATCCCTGTCATATCGGAAGTTATATGTTCCGGTCTGTTTTTTACGACCTTCATCATCCGTATATTCAAATGAGTAAACATGGTTGTGATTAAAGTATCTGAATGAATGCCCTATCTCTTCAAGCTTTTTAGAATTTATATATCTATACCTAATCTCGACCGATATGTAGCCCATCCCATCAAGAAGCTTTAAGCCATCAATTCCATGCTTACTTCCAACTTTGGGTATATAAATAAATAGATATTGAGTTCCGTCAGGGTCTTTCCTATGTACTTCCTCTGGCGTTATCTTAGTAAGATTTTGCTCAAACATCTCATTAAATGATGAGATAAGTTTGCAGACTTCATCAGGGCTCATTAATCTTGTCCCATACATTCAAGTAGGCCGTAACCCACCTGGTGTAGTCTGGGCCAGATATTTTCCCTTCTTTCCAAGAGCTAAACATATCTTTAGAGCTCAAAGCGTATTGAGCTTCATAATTCTTAGTCAGAAAATACGAGTAACGTATATGCTCAGCCCTACTATCTAGGTCTATATAGTCCGGCGAAGAAGTACCAGATATTTTCTTATTTGAAATAAGTGAATACACACTCTGGTATATCGCATCACGCGCTACCTTTTGACCTAATCCTGGATCTTGAGCTAATGCCAGCTTATTAGTCATTTATTTCTCCCAAGGCTTCATAAACATGCTTGTAGCTTTGCTTATATACATCAACAAAAGTATCGTCACTCAGATCCTCAATGTTAGCAAAATGCACATTACAGGCAACACTAACTTTACTTGGGACTCCATCCTCATCAGGCTCAATATCAAACTTTAGTGTGTAGCGAGCAGTGCCGATCTCATAACTAATGTTAGGTAGTGCAAACTTTATTTCTGCATCTTCAATATTTAAGTCCGATTTAAAGTATTTAGCCTTTATCTTATTCTGAACTGCGTCAAAAGCGACGTCTTGATAAGAGAATATAAAATTGAAGCCAAACATTCGCCCTACAAGTGCTTTTTCTAACATCAATTTATAGATACTTAGCGCAAGCCTTGCGGTATCAGTAGATGAAATCTCATTTGCTTCATTTATCTTTGTGTCTGCAATGATAACCGTTTTTCCTTGGCCAACTATTTGGATTTGAAGGTTGGTAGAAAAAACCGCTTTTATCTCATTGGGGAAACTAGTAGAGCCCACTTCTGGATCCTGACCAGAATAAACTGTCTTTATTTTTTCTTCAACTTCCTGTGTGCCAAAGTCATCATAGACGGACCTATTGAAAACAAAAGTTATATTATTCGATAGGCTTACGTGTTTCATATATAAATGATATTACACATGTACGTTGAATAACAATTTACAGTCTTCTATTTTTTCTTTGCGACCTATGCTTTGCTTTGCGAGCGTTCTTATTTTTACGAGGGTCAGTTGTTTGTCTTACGAGGTTTATCTTCGCGCAGGGGTGGTTAATGTGAAATTTCGTCTGGGGCGGCAAAATAACAGGGGCGGGTTTAACCTGGGATGTTCTTTGTGGGTCAGGGGACTCTACTCACCTTCGGCGAGCCCGGAAAAACATCTTTGAAAACGAGTTTTCTCGTAAGGCTTCCTTGTAGACCGCTGCTGGTACCCTGCCACGATCTCGGTGAAGCCACATCTTCAGCCGAGTCTCGGTCCCGCCTCGACATACTTCAAACAAGTTTGAAATCTGTCTCCGGCCTTGAGAAGTGCCACCGGCACTTCTCACCCTGACCTCTACGAGGCCATGTGCTAGAATCCACTACGCCATGACCACGAAAAAAGCCGGTCCTATTTGACCGACTCTTTTCGTGGTGCGGGTCAGGGGACTCTAACCCCTGGCCTCGTCCTTGGCAAGGACGCGCTCTAAACAACTGAGCTAGACCCGCTCGTCACACCTTGGCAGCAACTTCCGCTACGCCAAAAAAAATAATTTTCTTTCGCCGAGCTCCAGTCTTAGCCAGGTGCTCCTCTCAAAATCACAAACGGTCGACTTCGCTCCCTGATTTGTGATTTTGGTTAGAAACCAGTACGGCTAACAGGGAGAGATTATAGCTGGTAGGGGGCAAAGATGCAACAGCTCTTTTAGGGTAATGCTTGTGCTTGCCTCTGGCGATTAAGTGTGGCATTATGGCGCCCAAGAGGTATATATGGCGGAACATTTTAGAGATTTTTGTGACCCACAAATAGACCCGTTTCAGGATGTGCTTGGGCAGGGTAGTGGACCCGTAGACAGAACACTTGCTCGAGTCGGTAGCGGCGTCCTCGAGATGCTGGGGGCGGAACGCCTCCCAGGTGGTGAAGGCCAACAATGGAGTTTTCCTTTCGGCTCGGATAAACAGGCGGTCGTGGGTTTGCTTCATCCGGAAGTCGTTATACCAGCCTGGACACGACATCATGACCTCGGTATTTTCTACACGCTGACGGGTGATGATAAGCGAGGCCCGCTTTGGCTTCCCAATACCAGGCTAACCACACTGGTAGACGGTGTTGAGACGGGTCATCCTGAAGCAGATAGTATGGTGTCTGTGGTGATGGCTTTGAGTGAAAGAGCGCAAATGCTCCGCAGAGTTGGTCGTGTGGCTGCCCGAAGCCTTTCACCGCTCCGGGACGCAAGGGCGCGCGCGAAGTGGCAGCAAGACCCTCGCCGCACGAAAGAAGAAATATGGGCACATTACGACATAGACCCAGCAATATACACGGGTGAACTTGGTTTCTTGGACAAAAAGTATAGTCAGTATTCATCTGGTTTACTTGCACCAGGACGAGATTTCGAGAGCCTCGAAGAGCTACAAGAGACGAAAGTCCAAGAGCTCGTCCATAAGCTTCAGCTTGAAACTGCTTCAACAGTCCTCGAAGTCGGTGGCGGCTGGGGCGGGCTGGCTGTTGCGATTGCCAAGGCCGCACCGCATATTCACATTACCTCACTGACCGTATCAGACGAACAGCTCAAAATTGCCCAGAAACGTGCGGCAGATGCAGGAGTTTCCGAGCGGGTACAGTTCCTAGGCAAGGACTACCGCGAGTTTCACCCTGGGCAAGGCTTTGACCGTGTCGTTTCGGTGGAGATGATAGAAGCAGTTGACTGGCGTGACCTCGGCACTTACTTTGATAAACTTGCGGCATTTGTTAACCCAAAAACAGGCCTTGTCGTCCTGCAGGCGATAACGGTTCGCAAAGAGCAAGAGGCGAGCCAGCACCACCGACCGAGCTTTGCGAACACGGCTATATTTCCTGGAGGCTGCCTGACGTCGGTCGAAACAATTACGGGTCATATGGCGAGTCGCGGTTTCCGTTTGCACGAGCGAACCGAAATGGGTGACTCATATGCGCTTACCTTGCGTGAGTGGCTCCGCCGATTTAATGACAATTTGCCCGCCCTTAGAGAAAAATGGAAGCAAGACGGTCAATCACCGCAACAAATTGGACGTTTTGAGCGCGGCTTCAATTTCTACCTCGCTGCCTGCCAAGCAGGATTTCGCCCTGAGACTGGTCCAAACATAGGTGTCCAGCAATTGGTGTTCGACCGGGCCGCGTAAATCGGATTATGCGGCCAATGAACGGAGATTGCCGAGTGTGGCGCGTGTTTCGTCGTAGCCGAGAGTCGTTGTCTTGAAAATTTGGCGCACCACTCGCTCGGTCACCCGTATGTCGCCCTTTTCGAACGGTAGAATTATTAGCCCACTCATTTCGGCAAATGCGGGATTGAGGGGGAAGGTAACGGGCTCAGGTTTGTCGCCCTCGCCGCTAGTCATACACTCAACTTCTGTTGAAGCTTCGTTTCTTGGGGTAAGTATGGCTTGAAAGACAGTAGATTTTCCGTTATAACGCGCCGTCACATTCATGCGTGCTTCCCGTTCGTCCGCTACCCGTAATCTATCTGCTAGGCGGAGCATGGTATCTTGGACTGCCTCCGGCTCACTACCCCGCACGACTATTTGAGATGCAATAAGACCTCTGGGCATGTATATGTCTACGCCATTTCTGGAAAGGAGTGCTTTACCCAAGCCACTTTTTGCCAAACCAGCTTCTATTGGAAGGTCCGGCACTATGTGCATGTGGGCATGTTCGGGGTTAGATGCCCCTCCGCTTACAGCACCGTTATAGCCGAGTGTACCGTTGCCCCGAATAGCCTTAGCTAGCCTAAGCATTGCAGTGAGCTGAGAACCTAAAGTCTGTGGTTTGTGAGTAAGAGATGATACGACAAATTGCTCTGGGGAAAGCGGAAATGGATTCACGGAAATAAGTACATCGTCTACGATGATTGCTCTCTCTTCCTCGGGCTGATTCCCTGGACTCAGAAAGCAATTTTCGGGTGTAATTTTCATGTTCGTGTGAGAATTTGGGCGCTGGCTTCTGCCTGGGTTAAACTGAACTAAAACATGGGCGCCTCCGACGGCAACTTGTTCATACTGTAACTTGTCTAGGCCGCCGACCCTTGCAGCATACTCTGGCCATGTTGCGAGCTGCTGCGCAGTAAGAGCACCGAGCGCCGATATGAGCTGCTCCAAGTCTTGAGGTTCTTCAGCGGGCCATACACCTGGCATGTCAAGTATACGACCTGGCACCTCAATGCCTTGGTCTGGTAGTGGACTACATGTTCGTAATGTTTGGTTTATGCTGTTTGGCATGTGTTTGCTGTTCGTTAGTCTCGTCTCATACTATTATAGCTGCTTACGTCAAATTGCATGTTTCTTTTTGCAGGGCGTCATCTGAGGTATAATCGTAAAGACATGGCGCCGTGGCCGAGTGGTTAGGCAGAGCTCTGCAAAAGCTCGTACAGCGGTTCGAACCCGCTCGGTGCCTCCATAAGTAAATTAGAAGAAGGACTCGCCCCTCTGAATGTTTTTGAGCTAAATTCAAAAACATTCACTCCCCCTAAAGCTCGTGCTAACGCACTCGTTCTGAAACAATGCCTGTAGGGGATAAAGAATGATTATGAAATCAGTTGTTGTATGTGGCAGTAAAAAGTACGCACCGGAAATTGTGGCGTTTTGCGTAGAGCTTGAAAAGCTCGGGGTGTTGGTGTTCGAGCCGAGTTTCGAAGAAGTCATCGCGGAAAGCGCGACTTTTCACTCGGATTATGTAACCAAGAAAATTTTCAAAGGTCTGACGCTCGAACACTTTGACTGGATACGCAAGGCGGAAGTTTGCTATGTGTATAACAAAGACGACTATGTTGGCGCGAGCGTGACCGTGGAAATGGCATACGCCTCGGCGCTGGGTAAGCCTATTTTTGCACTTAGCCCAAACACGGGCGACCCGTGCCGTGATGCGCTTATAGATAAAGTCATCGCTACACCAAAAGAATTTGCTCGTATTTTGTAAAACGCCAAGTCTCGTCTTTGTACTGTGGTCGGGATTTTTTACCAATACAAATGCGGGCTTTCGCGCCCGCGGCCGACCAGGATCTTTTGCTGCCAAAAGGTCCTGGACCTAAAACCAGGCCAAAAGCTCCACCTCTTGGTCAGAAGCTGTCAGTTTTACAACCGACACGAGAACTCTTCAGACAGGCATTGCTGGCGGCAATCCTGGCCTCTCGAACGCGATGTGTTTGAATAACACATCGCTACTTGGTCAAGCCGTAAGGGCTTGACTGGCATCAAACAACTCGTGCCGCCTGTCGGAAGTTGTAGAACCTGACATCATCTGAGCCAGGAGGTTACGCATGGCCATTTCTAGCTATATCGCTATAGTGACTATTTACCATTGGCCTTCGGCCGCACAACATCTGACATCTTCAATCCCCCGTCTACTCCGTAACGCCGGTGCCAACTGAATTTTTTGGCTTTGGGAGGCGCTTTGGAAGCGCAACCAGGGCTGTGACGATGACGGCCACGACCGAAAGGGCAACGAGCGCCATCTCGCCACCCCCTATGCGCGTCTGGCTGGCGGCAGCGGCAACTTCGGCGGCCTTGGGAATCATCCAGGACAGGTGATAGGCCTGCAGGTATGTAATTACACCTATGATGCTCACGAGCGCAAGGCTGTGCAAAATGGTAAATCGAAAGAGCGTTCCCTCCTGCCCGGTCAGCCCAGTTGCGCCGGTGGCTACCGCGATACTTTGCGGTGAAATCATCTTGGCCGTCACGCCCCCACTGGTGTTTGCCGCAACCGTGAGGGTTGGGTCAATCCCCAGCGTATGCGCCGTTTGCTGCTGTATGCCGCCAAAGAGAGCGTTAGATGAGGTATCGCTACCCGTAATAAATACACCCAGCCAACCAAGGAGCGGTGCAATGAGCGGAAACCAGTGTCCGGTCACTGTCAGGGCGTGACCGAGTGCAGTTGACATACCAGAGAAGTTAGCGAGGTAGGCAAACCCAACTACTGCGGCAATAGTAAGGAGCGGTTTAGAAAGTTCGTGCAGTGTTTTTTGCACAGTTTCCCAAAATGCCCGCCACGGCATGTGCAGCAGTATCGCCGACAAAATTGCCGCAAACAAAATGGCCGTACCAGCAGCTGACAGCCAGCCAAAACTGTACACAATTTCTTTGGGTTTATCGCCAATCAGGATAGCGTGGTCGAGCGCACCAAAGGGAATTTTTAGGCTCGTGTGGTCTAGGAGCGCCTTTATGCCCGTACTGCCCCAGTTGCCCACAAAAATCACCAGCAGCACAAATGGCGTCCAGGCTCGCACAATGGTGCTGGTGGAATGATGGTGCGTTTTGGTGTGTGCTACCGCTGTTTCGGTGCGTTCACTAGGGAAGCGCCAAACCTTTTTCGGCTGCCAGAATTTAAGCAGAATGACCATACATGCTATAGACACCACTGCCGAGAGAATGTCTGGCAGCATTGGGCCAATGAACGAAGCCGTTGTAAACATGGTAAGCGCATATGAGCCGCCAGCGACGACGAGGGCTGGCCATATTTCTCGCGCCCCTTTCCACCCGGCAATGATGACGGTAAGCCACAGTGGGATAATGGCGGCAATAAACGGTAGCTGATGTCCGACCATACGGCTAATAAGGTTCGGGTCTATATTTGTCACCGTACCGGCTGTAATAACCGCTATGCCTATGCCACCAAATGCCACTGGTGCGGTGTTGGCTATGAGACATATTCCTGCGGCATACAGCGCATTGAAACCGAGGCCTACCAGCATACCAGCGGTTATTGCCACCGGTGCGCCGAACCCAGCCGAGCCCTCCAAAAACGCGCCAAAACAAAAGGCTATCAGGAGTGCCTGTAGCCGCCGGTCAACCGTAATTGATTCTATGGTGTCGCGCACAATGGCAAAACTGCCTGTGCGTACCGAAATGTTGTACAGAAGCACGGCATTGAGCACAATCCAGCCAATGGGGAAGAGCCCCTGTAGTGCCCCGTAAGTGGTTGATAGAAGCGCAAGGTGCGGCGGCATAGTAAAGGCAAATACCGCGACCAAAAGCGCAAGGCCGAGCGTAACCAGGCTGGCTTTCCACCCCGCCATTTTGCGGCTAAGCAGTATGGCACACAGCGCTACGATTGGCACGGCAGCAACTGTTGCAGACAGCGCGGTATTTTCAAACGGATTCGTGAGTTGTACCCACATGTTATTGTCACTATAGCATGCATAAGCGGAATGTGAATAGCACTAGCACTCGGAATAGTCGCGCAGACGGATGGGCGGGGCAGTTGGGGAATAATCTATCCGACTATTCCGCCTCAGAACGAGCCTATTCGTGTATAGTTATATATACGTAATTGGAGGAAGTATATGAAACTATCAAAAGGCATGATGACACTTGGTATTGTGGGCGTGTTGGTGCTAAGCCTGCTCGGCTGGTTTGTCGGCGGCTACAACGGGCTCGTTACGCAGCGCAACAAAGTTGACCAAGCTGCCGCACAACTCGACAGCGCCTACCAGCGTCGGTTTGACCTCGTACCAAACCTAGTGGAAAGTGTTAAAGGTGCTCAAGCGCAAGAGCAAAAAGTGTTTGGCGACATCGCAGCGGCTCGTACACAGTACGGTGGTGCAAAAACTACCGAAGACCGCTTGGCTGCTTCGCAGCAGTACGAAAGCGCCCTGAGTCGCTTACTGGTTGTCGTAGAGAATTACCCAGAACTGCGTAGTGTCGAAACTGTCCAGAACCTCATGATTCAGCTAGAAGGCACGGAAAACCGCATAAAAGTAGAACGCGATAACTACAGTGCCGTTGCCACCACCTACAACACCATGATTCAGCGCTTCCCCAAAAACATTCTTGCTGGCATGTTTGGTTTTGACAAAAAAGACTTATACACTGCGCAAACCGGTGCCGAAAATGCTCCAAAGGTCAACTTAACTCAGCCAGCAGCTCAAGGGACGCCTGCCCAATAATCTGTCACTGTCATCCTGAACTTGTTTCAGGATCCATGCGTTTCTTGCCGTGGCACGTTTTTGCGGAAAGCACCATGGATTCCGGCGCAATGGCCGGAATGACAAAGTCATAAGGATGAAATGAAACTAATCCGCTCCATCACCGCCAGTTTTCTGATTGCACTTGCAGTTACTAGTGTATGGAATGTCACTGCTTCCGCACTGGATATCCCGTCACCCCCAAAACAAACTGCCATACTTGACCAGGCAAATGTTATAGATGATGCCACCGAAGTGCAGTTGAGTCAAAAACTCATAGACTACAAGGCGAAGACGGGAAACGAAATAGCCGTGCTGACCATAAAAAGTTTGCAAGGCGAAGATGACTTCGACTACAGTTTTCGCGTAGCAGAGAGCTGGGGTATTGGTAGTAAAGAAGCGAACAACGGGGCGCTCCTATTTATGGCGCTTCAGGAAAGAAAAGTGCGTATACAGGTTGGGCGCGGGCTTGAACCGTACCTTACTGACTTGCAAAGTAGCCTCATTATTAGTGAAAAAATAACGCCAGCGTTTAAACAAGGCAATTATACTGCCGGCATTACGAGCGGGGTCGACAGCATGATTGCCGTTATTGGCGGGGAACGACTAAGTGAGCCAAAGAAAACGCAGCCGAGCGGAGGTATCCTAGAGTTCCTTATCTACGCTGGCTTTTTCGTTCTTGCTTACCTTACCTCGTTCCTAGCGCGCAGCAAGAGCTGGTGGGCAGGTGGCGTCATAGGTTCCATACCCGGTATAATCCTGTTTTTCACCGCGGCTGCACTTTTGGCCTCTGTTGTGTTTAGTCTGGGATTGCTACTGGGCTTACTGCTCGACTACCTGCTTTCCAAAAATTATCGGTCGCGGGCAGCCAGCGGCGATGACACTGGTTTCTGGGGAAGTGGCGGCGGTTTCTTTGGTGGCTCCGGTGGTTTTGGCGGTTCGGGCGGTGGCGGTTTTGGGGGCTTCAGCGGCGGCTCGTTCGGCGGTGGCGGCTCCGGTGGTTCGTGGTAAATAGGGTATACGTAATAAATAGTATAGAATAAATCGTATGCCAAAACAACGATCATGGTCCGACCAGCAACTTAAAAATGCAGTAGTAACTAGTACGAGTTATCGTGAAGTCATTAAGAAGCTTTGCCTTATACCAGCTGGGGGAAATTACGTACAAGTCAAGGCAAAGATTCGCGAACTAGCACTCGACACTAGCCACTTTACGGGTGCAAGATGGAACGTAGGAAAAAAGTATCATACAAAAATCCGACCTCCATTAGCAGAGTTATTAATTCAAAATTCAACTGCACAGAGTTTTAAGCTTAAAAAACGGCTATTTGAAGAAAACATAAAGACAGCAGTTTGTGAGTTATGCGGGTGGGCTAAAATGTCTGAAGACGGAAGGATTCCAGTAGAACTCGACCACATAAATGGTGTACATACTGATAATCGTCTTGAGAATCTACGCATCCTTTGTCCAAATTGCCATAGCCTTCAGCCTACACATCGTGGTAAAAATAAGAAGGTACATTTAGCGCGGGTGGTGGAATGGTAGACACTCAGCACTTAAAATGCTGTGACCAAAAGTCGTGCGGGTTCAAGTCCCGCCCCGCGCACCATACAGATATAGTCCCTGAAATAACGACTTTATTGCGTAAAGTAGTGTAGTTTAGTTACTAATTTTGGTCTAAGCCTTGAGGTGTTTTTCGGAATCTTTTCATTGTGCCATAAAACATTTGAACCATAAGCATACCTGCGAGAGCAAGGCCAACGACGAAGCATACTACTGCCGCTACGCGTAATCCGTGCGCAATGACAAGGTCAGAATCTAAGTGCCCAGTGCGGTTCAAAAGCTGGTACCAGTCGTGCATCTTATCATAGGATGTTGGGTCGGTCGGGTCAGCCCCATAGGAACCGGGACCAACCAAGGGCAACAACCGGGCGCGGGCATCACCAGCGTACATGGCAACATCAAAAAGGTTTAAGCCAAGCCAGCACCAGCAGAGTGAGGCTGCGAAATACCATTTTTTCTGCAAAAAGCCAAACATCCATAGCAACGGGAAAAGGCACTGGAATAGTGATCCTCCCAAGATTGTCATAAATTCTCCGGTAAGTGCAAAGATAAAATGGCCAAGCTCATGGATGCCATAGTCAAGGGCAGACAAGGGGTTTTGCAAGCGGTTGAGCGCATACTCGTTACTTTTCAAATTATCCGCGAGGACCAGCGCAAACCAGGCGACAAGTGGCAGTCGCCACCACCACTGACGATTTCTGGCCCAGACAAACGGTCGCAGGTACCATGCTAGGGGAACACGGTAAATCGGGCAGTGTGTGCAGAAAACGCTCTGTTCGTCATGTGAAAGACTTTGTGTACCGCAGGCCGGGCACATTTTTCGAAACATGAGCTTTTTGTACCACATTTGACAGCAGAAGTATATGCGAGGCTTGCCATATGCTGTAGTATAAGCATAAAAGTAAACGCATTATGGACGAAGACCAGCCCGCCACACAACCACATCTAGCTCCGGCTGAACAAGCAGCCCAGGAAGAAGCTCGCATGAGAACCGCAGACGATAGCTTTGTGAGCGGCAGCCAACCAACTGAAACTGCTGCGGCAGTTACCCCTGCACCGGTCCTCGGTACGGCGAAAAAAGTTACCATTAGCCCCGTAAGTGATATGTCTGGTTTTTCGTCGGCACCAAACATACCGGTGGCTCCACCGCAACCTCAACCTGTGGTTCAGACGACAATCACACCCCAGGAGAGTACTGGGTCGTCAGTTTCTGGTGTTCAGTATGCTCAACCTACTGTTACTACGCAGCAATTGCGGCCATCGCCAATAGTCAGTGCTCCAACATATGGAAGCACGCAAGTGAATACGCCTAACACAAAAGGAGAAGCTCGTCTTGTTGGCATGAAGTATAATTCTCGCGCAGCATCAGACCTGCCATTTCTGCAGTATTTTGCCATAGGACTTGTGCTATACGGGTGCTATAACGTTTACAACTATATTCAAATCATGGCCCTGATTAAGGCTAAGCCCTTGTTGCTAGCGGCTATTATGCTTTTTGGCAGTTCATACGCGTTGATATACGGAATTTATTACCTTATTGCCCGCAGTTTACGCAATGTGAGCGGTGCATTACTTTCACAAATACTCATGCAGACACAGATACTCCTTATATCGCTACCACTTTGGGGCGGGTCTTCATGGTCACTAATCGCAAGCTCTCAAATGAGTGCAAAAGCAGTTGTGGGGTACCTCATTCCAATCGCCATAGTAATTGTTGCGTTTGTAGTCCGACAGCAGGTTCATGCTCTCGACGATGCACCCGTACGTGACTGATATTACGCGAAACCGTCGCAGTTCGTCGAATTACTGGAACTAGACTCATCTGTTCGCTAAAACAAGCTGCAATTAGCGTGCGAGAGTAGTCATCCTGCCCCCGCACCTATCAGTATGTTTGCGGTTTTGGCACTAGCTACTTAACGCTATACTAATACTATGTCAGAGAAAAACCTTTGTCCGTTTTGTGGCGCCAAAGACCGTATACTTCGCGAAAACGAACACGCCTTTGTGCTGCTGAGTAACCCTCGTAAGGTCCCCGGGCACTTGCTTGTCATCCCAAAGCGGCACATTGAGGAGCCGTGGAAGCTCACGCGTGAAGAGCTTACAGACATATTTGATTTAATCTACGATATTGAGCAAAAAATAATCGGCAAGCTTGGCGATGGGTGTGACATACGGCAAAACTATAGACCATTTAAACAGCAAAATAAGCTAAAAGTTAACCATGTTCATTTTCATGTTATTCCGCGGACCAACGAGGACTATTTATATCAAGTGTCGGAACAGTTTGAAACCGACCTCTTCGCCGACCTCGACCCATCAGAAGCAAGGGAAGTAGCAAAGTTACTGAAATAATTCTGCATAAACATTGACCTGAAGCATAAGCGTGTACTATTATACAAAATAGTACTATGACAAATAAAAATAATGGTGTCGACCCAGAAAAGCAGCAGATTATCCGCGGGATGTTGCATTTGGCAGTCATGGCTGAGCTGGAAAAAGGGAAACGATACGGCGCTGAGTTGCTGATTTCGCTGAGTAAAACGCCGTTTACGTCACGAGTTGGCACGCTTTACCCGCTCCTGAACCGCATGGAAAAAGACGGCCTGCTTGATTCTGACTGGCAAATGCAGACCGGCCAAACGCCGCGCCGTTACTACGGGCTCACCAAGCTCGGCAAAGAAAAACTACACGAATACCGCGCGTTTCTAACGTACATACAAACATATCTGGGAGGAAAACCATGAAAACAAACATCGTGACGCTACAGGGGCAAGATTTTGTTGTCTCAAAGGCCGCAGAGCCACTCCTGGTTGCCCACCTAAAAGATCTTCAGAAAGCCACTCGCTGGCATCCATCTCTCTACCATCAGAATGTCGAGGGTCTACGTGATGTCCTACTTACAAGCAAGGCAAAAACAGTCTCCAAAGCAACGCTAATGGAGGCTATAGAGCTGGTTGGTTTACCTGATGACAGCCAGGCAGATGAAACATTTGGCAGTCGTTTCCCGCGTATATCGAAATGGATGGGGACACTACGTAGCTCGCTGCAGGGCATGCCAAAACGTCTGCCTCTAGGCTGGCGTTACCGCATATGGTCTGGTGTAGTGGCAGTAACGATTTTCCTGGGCGCTATTGCGGTATTCAGCGGAGTGGGGTCGCTATTTGGAGGCATGCATCAGTCAGATGGGTGGCAAACAATACAAACCAGCATCGGTCCGGTACGTAGTTGGGTTGAAGCGCATCCCACTAAAGAAGAATGGCCATTTGGATGGCAAGCATCATTCGCTTACGTAGTGCTACTACTCGTTGTTGCGTTTGCAGCTGCTCGTTTGCGTCGCGGCACACGAATGCCGATTTACGGACTAATCGCATGTACAGCACTGTTTATGCTATTTGCTCTATGGCAAATGCAGCGCGCATCCACTCTGCCACCGGCAGCAAGCCAGGTAATTACAGCAACCAAAGCACTGCATCCACGCGTGGCCTACTTGCAGCAATGCGGTGATGAAATTCCGTATGTATTCGATAACGAAACGAATGGTATGTTATTTCGCCAGCTCCGCGACCAAGGGTTTCAGTTGGGCACACCCATACAGACGCGTATGTCAGATGGGACTATAGACACCACACAACTTTGCAGCGCCTATGATGAACTACGCCGCGATCACCCAAAACAAAACGTCGTGCTCCAAATGTATACCACTACTGCTGATGGTACTCTTCGCCCATACGATTTCGGTGACATTCAAAATCAAACTGTTATCTCTAACTATGGCCTTTTCGTCAAATCGTAAAAGGCGCGATATAATTTGTCCCAGATGAAAACGTTCTCTGTTATTTTTGCTTCCCAGACGAACATGATGCCCACGCGGGCATAGCGTACTTACTCATGACTCATGTCTCTTGACTCATAACTCTCAGAAATAAGGTACAATATCTATAATGAAATACTACGTTACTACCTCTATACCTTATGTCAATGGCGAACCGCACTTGGGTCACGCTATGGAATTTGTCATGGCCGATGTGCTGGCGCGAGCCGCCCGGGCGCGCGGCGAAGACACAATATTCAGCACCGGCACTGATGAACACGGCGGCAAGATTGCCGAAAAAGCTGCCGAACTCAAGCTAGATCCGCAAAAGTTTACCGACCAAATGTCAGAAAAGTTCCGCGAACTCATGGCGGCGCTCGATGTTAAGCCTGACCGTTTCATTCGCACCACAGACAAAGCCCACGAAGAACGCGTTCAGGTCATATGGAAAGCACTCGCACATGACATTTACAAAAACAAATATGTGGGGTGGTACTGCACGGGCGACGAAGAGTTTTTTACTGAAACGACCGTGCAAGAGAACAAGGGCATTTGCCCTGACCACAACCGTCCGTACGAAAAAATCGAGGAAGAAAACTACTTTTTCCGGCTTAGTAACTACACCGGGGCCATCCGCGAAGCCATAGAGAAAAATGAGTTTCTGGTGACGCCTGCCACTCGCCGCAACGAAATCCTGTCGCTACTGCGCGAAGGCCTAGACGACATCAGCATTTCTCGTCCGAAAGAAAAGATTGACTGGGGCATACCCGTGCCGGGTGATCCGAGCCAGGTTATTTACGTGTGGTTTGACGCGCTCCTCAACTACATAACAGTGCTAGGCTACCCCGAACACGACGACTTCAAACAGTATTGGCCAGCAAACGTGCAGGTGGTGGGCAAGGGAATTTTGCGTTTTCATGCCGCCATATGGCCGGGGATTTTGCTCGGTCTCGGCCTGCCCCTGCAGAAGCAGCTGTATGTTCATGGCTACGTGACTGTCGACAGTAAGAAAATGAGCAAATCGCTCGGTAACAGCGTGAGCCCAACTGAAATTATTGAGAAATACGGTGCCGATGCGTTCCGCTACTATTTCTTGCGCCATGTACCGAGCTATGATGATGGTGACTTTAGCTGGGAAGCATTTGAGCTGGCGTACAACAACGAACTTGCCAATGAACTTGGCAATGCCGTACAACGGACAGCTGCCATGGTACAGAAATATCAGGGCGGCGTCATCGGCGATGTGCCAGAGGCCGAGCACGATATGGGGGCCTATACAGAGGCCATCGCGCTCTGCAAATTCGACCGAGCGCTTGACAGTGTATGGGAACAGGTGCGGGGGCTTAATCAGCTTATAGACACCGAAAAGCCGTGGCTCATAGCCAAAACCGACGACCAAGACCACCTGCGCGAAGTTCTCGCTGCCTTTGTTGGTGATTTGCTACAGATTGCCCAAATGCTTGAGCCATTTTTGCCTTCGACTGCTGGGAAAATACAGGCTCTGTTCGCAGACGGCATAGTCCACCCCGTGGAAGGTACGCTTTTCCCAAAACTTGAACTTTCAGCGCCTCAGGAGTAACCCAGGTGGCACCCTCGTTTTTTGATACGCACTGTCACGTGCATGAAATAGAAACCGCCCTGACATCTGTACACGATAAATGGTTTGCAGACAAAAACGCGCGGAGCGCAGAATCGGTCTTGGCTGCTGCGCGTGAGGCTGGTGTGACGCGCCTGCTCACCATCGGCACCACCTTGGCAGATAGTGAACTTGCGGTTGCATTTGCCCAAAAGCACGAAGGAGTTTGGGCAAGCATTGGTATTCACCCCCATGAGGCAAAAGACCATTTGGGGCGCGACACCCAAGCGCGGTTTGCGGCGCTTGCCTCGCTGCCGAAGGTGGTGGCGGTTGGAGAATGTGGGCTCGACTATTTTTATGGCCACTCGCCCAAGGAAGACCAGGCGGCCGTTTTGCGGTTTCAGCTCGAACTGGCGTTGGAACACAATATGCCGCTTAGTTTTCATGTACGAGAGGCATTCGATGATTTTTGGCCGATATTTGAAAGTTTCCAGGGAGTAAGGGGTGTACTGCACAGTTTCACTGACTCGCAGGAAAATATGGAGCGAGCAGTAGCCCATGGGCTGTACATTGGAGTCAACGGTATTGCCACCTTTACACGGGATGAAGCGCAAATTGTGACATATCGCACAATTCCACAACACTCACTACTGTTAGAAACAGATGCCCCCTTCTTGACTCCTAAGCCCTTTCGTGGTAAAGTGTGTGAGCCGAAGCATCTAGTGCAAACGGCGGAGTTTCTAGCAGAGCTAAGAGGTACTACTGTTAGTGAGCTAGCCGTAACAACCACCACAAATGCAAGGAAGTTATTTAAACGTACATAGTATGAAAATCCAACTCCCCACTTTTACCGGCTCTTTCATAAAGAGTCCAGAGATGACCAATAAAGCTCCTGCTCTCAGCGAGCTTGAGAGGCATATGATTGGGGCAGTTATGGTTGAGACCGATGCCTCTGCAAACGATTACGCGTTTTCTATTGCAAATCACAGACGATTACCACATGTCCAAGCTGTTCAAAGAGATATTGCCCGCCATGCAATCAAAGATGCACCTGAATCAACTAATCCTATAGTTCCAGAAATGCCTGACGGGCAAAGGATGGTTGATCGTGCTATGGATTATTTATTCCAGAGGCCTGAGCATAGTGCAGCCGAGCCACTACAGACAGAAAATGTCGTGAGCCTTGATGCGGCTCGAGCCCAAGTGGCAGCGCAATACACTACTATCCCCCCGGAGGCAGGTGATGTTACGCAAGCTGCTTAATATTATAGGCTCAGAAGATATTGAAGCGCGAAAAGCAACCATCCACCGCAATATTTTAAGGGACCTTGCAAAGATGGGCGGTGAGGTGTTTGGGCAGATTCCAGCGGGCACTCGGCGTGAATTCTTCTGCCTTGACCGGCACACGTGGGTTTGGCACGAAGAATGGACAGACAAAGACGGTTCACGCCAGGTGAGAACAACTCGGTATGATATACGGCCACAAGGGATTTACAAAGCGCAGGACGGCCAACCGTATCAG
>JBGAWL010000009.1:40113-40770 GCA_044227625.1 Saccharimonadales bacterium (SeqCode)
AGTTTGACCCACTGTTAGCACAAGCAGGGGTATAAAGAATTAAAGGATGACCTTGTCACATCCTGCGACCCCGCAACTTCACTGCGGCAGGCATAGCTTGCCCCGGAAGATTGCCTTGCGACTCGCCACTGGCAAGTCTCACCTCCTCGCTGCTGCCGAGTGAATCCGCACCAGCTCTCCTCCTGCTCTAAAGCTCGGCTATCGCCTCGTTCGCTTTGCTCATAATAACTTCAGTAGTGGTAGCACAATGATTATGGAGTTAAAATAATACTATGATATATCTTGACTATGCAGCGGCAACGCCGGTTGACCCAGCGGTACTAGCTGCTATGCAACCGTATTCTTCAGACGTCTTTTACAACCCGTCGGCAACGTATTTGCCGGCTCGGCAGGCAAGGGAAGTGTTGGAAGATGCGCGGGGTAGGGTGGCGCATTGGCTTGGGGCACGGCCGACCGAAGTTATTTTTACTGCTGGTGGCACAGAAGGGAATAATTTAGCTATAGCGGGAGTTATGGCAAATTTTCCAAATTGCTCCGTTACGGTTAGTGGCATAGAACATGAGTCTGTGCTAGCACCGGCGCAGCAGTTTAATTGTTCCGTTGCGCTCACAACAGAGCAGGGCAGGGTGGTTCTAGACGACCTGCGTCAAAAAATCG